>JAFGNV010000046.1 GCA_016926805.1 Anaerolineae bacterium | reverse complement strand
TGGTCAATTTACTCTTATCGGCTTGGGCTTCCCTACCTTTCTCTGCTCAAGCCCTGGGCTTAAGCACATAATTTATACACGATGTCCAAAGAAATTGTGATGTACGTTCGCCGTGCCTATTGCCCCAACGTGGCTCTGGCTCGCAGTGTGCTGAAACACTACCATATTCCCTATCGAGAGATTTTTATTGATGAAGATCCAGCAATGGCCAGTCGGGTCAAAGCGTGGACCAACTTTCACAGCGTGCCCACCCTCATCATCGCCAATCCCGGTGAGGATGTCCCCCACGCCGATTTTTTACCCCCTCCCCCCGATCGTTCCAATCGAGGCTACGACCGGGGGCCAATGATCGCCGAACCCAATAATCAGCAGCTAGAAGATTGGCTGCATAAGCACGGCTTTTTAGATAAGCCCTACTATCGATAAATACCTTCAATAATTGGTAAGGAGAAAACTCTGTGAAGAATATCTTGGTGACGGGTGGAGCCGGGTTTATCGGCTCAAACTTTACCCGTTATATGCTTGAACACTATTCTAATTATAAGGTTGTTGTTTATGACAAGCTGACCTATGCCGGCAATCTGGACAATCTGCAAGATGTGGCCGAACGTTTTAACAGCCGCTATGCCTTTGCCCACGCCGACATCTGCGACAAAGAGGCTGTAGACCAGGCCATACGTGAGCACCAGATTGATACGATTGTTAATTTTGCCGCCGACACCCACGTAGACCGCTCTATCATGGACCCCGATGCCTTTGTGATGACCGATGTTTATGGCACCTATGTTTTGCTGGAAGCAGTCCGCAAGTACCAGCTTGAACGTTATCACCAGATTGGCACCGATGAGGTGTACGGTCATGTGCCTCGGGGCGCATCCAAAGAAGCCGATCCGGTGGCGCCGCGTAGTCCTTATGCTGCCAGCAAGGCCAGCGCCGATTTGATGATCAATGCCTATCACATCACGTACAACCTGCCGGTAACTATCAGCCGGGGCGCCAATAATGTTGGCCCTTACCAATATCCCGAAAAAGTGGTGCCCCTCTTTGTGACCAATGCCATTGATAACCAACCGTTGCCCCTTTATGGCGATGGGTTGCAGGTTCGCGATTACCAGTACGTGCTGGATCATTGCGAGGCCATCGACCTGGTTCTGCATAAGGGTCAAATTGGTGAGGTTTATAACATTGGTACTGGCACCGAGATGCGCAATATTGACATGACCCACTTAATTCTCAAACTGCTCAATAAACCCGAGGCGCTTATCCAACCAGTGATCGATCGCCCTGGTCACGATCGCCGCTACGCCCTCGACGTGACCAAGATTCGTAGCCTGGGCTGGGAACCGGCCCACACCTGCGCGGACGCTATCGAGGCCACGGTCAGATGGTATGTTGATCACGAAGCCTGGTGGCGCAAGATCAAGAGCGGCGAGCGGTATAAAGAGTATTATGAACGGCAGTACGCGGGTCGAGAGATAAAGTAGAGGCAGATGCACCGCGTCGACAAGATGAGGGGTGAGGATTAATGGTCGAAGATAAAAGAGAGTAAGGCAGGTTTAATATTTAATAAAGAATGAAGTTGAGGTACCAACGCCTGAAATCCGGTGCCGACCAGCATGGTCAGGGCCGGATTTTTGGTATGTTTGGCGGTGGTCCAATCCTCAAAATTGCCATGGTCGCTGACTACCAGCAAGAGCGAACGGTTGAGGTCCAACTTGGCCAATATACCAGCCAGAAACTCATCGAGCATGGTCAAAATATGTAGCGACTCGGCTCGTTTTTGTTTGTGGCCTAACAAGTCGGAATACCAGAATTCAAAAAAGGTAAGGGTATGCTCTTGCGCCAGCCGGGCGAATTGTTCCCCGGCCTGCCGGGGGGTTACGGAAGGTAACTGAAGGTCTGGCTCCGGCCAATACTCGTTGCTCAGAAACGCAGAGACAGCCCGGCCCTGGCGCAAATCTTCGCCGCTGCGGATTTTGAGGTGGGAGAGATAAGCGGCTTGGGTGTTGGCGCTCAGGCGGCCCTTGCCCCGCCGGAGCCGGTCCAAAAAACGATGAGGATAGGCGTTAGCATAGGCTACCGGCTGTTTGGCGTCGAGCAACGTTTTGAAGATGCTATCCTGAGCCAGCATTTCTCGTAATTGCTGGTTGGGATAGGGACCGTAGTGCTGGCCCAGGGTGGCGGGAGCGTTGTGGCCGGTCAGAATTGTGGTTTGCCCGGTAGCCGATTGGGGCAGACCCGGCACACCCAGACAGGCATCTAGTCCCAACAGGGCGGCCTGATCGGTAATCGTCCCGGCTACCTCGCGGGTCAGCTGGGGAATATGCAGAAGACTCTGGACGGTGGGCAGGTCGACGTGCATAAAGGGGTTGGTTTCAGAATTGGCCTCTCCCAGACCAACCCCATCCAGAAAAAGCACCGCTATAGATTTGTCCATGGTCAGGCAGCAGTCTTCACGGTAATCTCCAACCCTTTACCAATAGGCACGGTGACGCTTTCCAGGTTGGGATGGTTCTGAACATAGGTAATGTAATCCAATAATTCGTCGGCGTGTGAAACCGCATTGTCGGCCACTACCATTGATCCAACTCCCAACTGTTTGTAAACCACATCAAAGTAGCTTTCGTACTGATCTTTCTCGCCGTCAATAAAAACAAAATCTATAGGTTCCTTGCGCTGGCGTAACAGGTCGCGGGCATCGCCAACCAGGATTTGAACGTAGTCGGCCAGATGAGCTTTTTCCAGATTGGTCCGAATGTTGTCGGCTTTGGTTGAGTTAAGCTCACAGGCAACTACCTGGCCGCCCGTAATAGACGCCGCGTAGGCCAACCACAAGGTAGAGTAGCCGGCGCTGCTGCCAATCTCGACGATGGTTTGGGCTTTATTGGCCACAACCAGGGTAAATAGCAATTTGGCCGAATCGGGACGCATGGCCCTGAGGCGCTGCTCCCGTAGTAAATTCTGGGCGCGTTCTTGCTGGTCCTGCATTTCCAGCCTGGTGAGAATGTCGAATAGTTCTTGGTGCATGTCAATTCTCCTTTGTGTGAAATATGGGGTACTATACGCGAGGCGAATGAAGTAAGCAAGTATCTGGCCGAGATGTCGGGGCCACTATCAACATAAAATTTGTTGATGTCCGATTGACGTATTGGCTTATTTGTGGTATAAATTCGCGCAAATTTTCTTCGGTTATTTGCTTACAATAAGAGATGCTCGAAAAGATGCTCGGAGTTGAGCGTCGATAGAACACAGGTCGAATATCTGTTAGACTTATTGGCATAATTTCCCCTGTAAAAAGGAGCAACGGAGCTATGACGAGAAAAGTTACCAAATTACAGCTGGCTACGCTAGAACAAGAACGAGAACAGGTTTTAAATGAGTTAAACCATTTACGGGATGATTTGAAAGCTGAATTTGAATTGGAAGATATTGATGATGCGGCTCCTGACTTGATTGAAAGGGATAAAATCCAGGCGCTGATCTTTGCGCTTGAACGAAGGGTTGAGAGTATTAACCATGCCATCAAACAGGCCCAGGAAATTGGGTACGGCGTTTGCGAGAACTGTGGCAATCAGATTGAACCGGAACGGTTGGAGATTTTTCCCGAAACAACGCTCTGTATCAATTGCAAACGAGAAAGCGAACGTAAGGCTCGTAGTTATAGTAACGGACTCAGACAAAGTTGGTGATACAAAAATCAAGCGGCGAGAGGTTTCCCTCTTGTCTTTTTTATGAAAATCTAATAGGCCAATTGGCGTAAGCAATTTTGCTTGCCAATCGGATCGTGATATAATCTGGGTATTATGGCTACACAAACAAAATCGTATCAACCGATTGTCATTCCTGCCTGGCTAACCCAGGGGTTGATGTTGGGAATGATCATCATTTTTTTACTGGGTGGCGCCTATACCGGCTATTTGTTTTATCATATTGTTAAGAGTACGGTTAAAGGTATAGCCAGCCGTACCAATCTGCCGACTGTACCTTATGTTGAGCTAGCCTTGCCACTTGGAGCCTTACCCATTACCGGCACCAATGACGATACTTCTCCAATGATTCTACCTGTCGTCCGCGGTGGCGAGACAGGACAGACCAGCGTCACCGGGGTACCTCTACCCGATTATGAACGCAAAGAGCGGGTTAATATCTTGCTCTTGGGGGTTGATAAACGCCCCGATGAAGTTTATGCCCGCACCGATACCATGATTTTGGTAACCGTTGACCCCAATACAAAAACCGCCGGTATGTTGTCGGTGCCACGCGACCTGTGGGTGTCTGTGCCGGGTTTTGACGAAGATCGGATTAACAAGGCGCACTTTTTGGGAGATCAGTATGGTTACCCTGGCGGTGGCCCGGCCCTGGCGATGAAGACCGTTCAATACAATCTGGGTGTGCCAATTCACTTTTACGTGAAGGTTGACTTTGATGGCTTTCGCGAGATTGTGGATACGCTGGGTGGTATCGAGATTGACGTACCCCAGACCATCAACGACCCCAAATATCCTGACAGTAATTACGGCTACGATCCATTTTATATCGAAGCTGGATCTCATACCCTCAACGGTTATGATGCTCTCCGTTATGCCCGCACCCGGGCCACGTTGGGCGCCGACTTTGATCGAGCCGAACGTCAGCAGCAGGTGTTATTAGCCATCAGAGATAAAGCCCTGCAATTAGAGATGATTCCCAAAATTCCCGAATTATGGAATACCATGGCCGGTACGGTTGAAACCAACCTGCAACTGGTTGACATTGTGGAACTGGCCCAATTGGCGGATGAGATTAGCGCTAACAGTATCCAAAATGAAGTCATCGGCCCTGATATGACCATTGACTATATTGTGCCTGATACGCGGGCGCAAGTGTTGCTTCCGCTTCGTGAAAAGATTCGAGTATTAGTTGATGAAATGTTTGCCGAAACCGAGCCGGTTGAAACTCCGGTTCAGGCTCAAGCGGAGGTAGAAACTATCCAGACAACAGCCCAGGCTCAGGCTCGCGCCGAGGAAATTGAACAGCAGGCTCAACTTCAGCAAGAAATAAAAGAATTTTTGGCCCAAGAAAATGCCCGGTTGGTGATCCAAAATGGAACGAATATTTCCAATTTGGCTTCACAGACGGCCCGTTTCCTGGAGCAGCATGGTTTCAATATTGTCCAATTTGGCCCCGCCGATACCACCACCTATCCGCATACCGTTATTGTGGTGTACAACGATAGTAAAACGTATACCTTGCAAATATTGACTGCTCTCTTTGCGGTAACCGAGGAAAATATTCGGTGTAGCCCCAACCTCAAAAGCGATCTCGATTTTCGGGTTATCATTGGCAGTGATTTTGAACTCCCCAGTGATACCCAACCGCTGTTGGTAACGGAAGAGTAGCACTTACCAACTTCTCCCAAAAGCCTATCCTGGGACAGGGTAGGCTTTTTGATTGGCCCACCCAAAGATGTTTGAGATAAGGTGGGTTAAAAAATACATTAGGAGACCCCTATGCCCAGAACCATTACCATTGCCGCCATCCAGATGGATGCCAGCCCTGCTTCACCTTCCCAACGTCTGGCCCGCGCCGAAGGTTTGGTGACCGATGCGGCGGACAAGGGCGCTCAACTGGTGGTTTTGCCGGAGTTGTTTAACACCGGCTACACTTATGCCGACAGCAATCATCGTTTTGCTGAACCCCTCAACGGGCCGACGGTCAAGTGGCTGCGGGATATGGCCGCCTATTTGAACATCCATCTGGCCGGATCGCTGCTATTGCTCGACCAGACTGATGTGTATAATTCGCTTCTGCTTTTTTCGCCCGACGACCGGATGTGGCGTTATGACAAAAACTATCCCTGGGGCTGGGAGCGAGGCTATTTTCGCCCCGGACGGGGTGTCACCATTGCCAATACCAACCTGGGTCGTATTGGCATGCTGGTTTGCTGGGACACGGCCCACCTTAACCTGTGGCGGCAGTATGCCGGTCAAATCGACCTGATGCTTATTAGCAGTTGCCCGCCGGACATAACCAACCCCACCTATCACTTTCCCAACGGCGACCAGATTACTTTTGATCAGATGGGTCCCCTTGTTGCTCCCCTCAAAAATACCGGACGGCGTTTATTTGGCGATATGATTAATGAACAAATCGCCTGGCTGGGCGTGCCGGCCGTCAACACGGTAGGCTGCGGCCATGTTGAAACCGCTATCCCCAATGGCTTTGGTAGTGTCCTGTCGATGGTTCCGGCCGCACCTTGGTTGATAAAATATTTGCCCCAGGCCAATCAAATGCGGCTCTCTTGCGATGTTGTGCAGGGGTGCAAGGTGGTGGATGCGGGCGGTCAGGTGTTAACTGAATTGAGTCAAGATGAAGGTGAAGCTTTCACTATAGCCTCAGTCACTCTGGCCGATCAACTCCCTCAACCCATCACCCCGCAGCCTCCTTCGCGTTTGCCTTTTATGGGTTACCTCACTTCAGACATTATTTTGCCCCTGTTGTCCACCCCCATTTACCGACGTGGTGTGCGCCGGGTGTGGGGTCGGCAAATGGCCCCCATCGAACCAGCCACCAAACGTCGATTGGCCGGACTGGTATTGATATTGGTCCTGATTGTCCTGGCGGCCTGGTTTTTCCGGCAACGACGAAAATAGTTGTTGCCATAGCGGCTGCCAAAACCGCACCGGGCCATGCCTTTATCAGCAAGCCAGTCTCGTATTCTCAGTACTTACGCATGTCATTCTGAACGGAGCTTGGAAGTGAAGCGGCTAAAGCGGAGTGAAGAATCCCCCCAAACCTCATTGGCAAGACCTCGCTTTAGGGATTTGTCGCTCGCTCCGGTCGCTACTAATGACACAACCAGGGTCATTGTAGGGGTTGAAGACCCTAAAGGTCTCAAAGACCTTTAGGGTCTGGAGCCCTCAAAATGACTGTTTGCGTAAGTCCTGTTCTTAAAAAGCGTAAAAAAGGCTTGACAAACGCTCGGATTATGATATTATATGATTGATTGTGAGTAAAATATGATTGAATGACGCATATTCGTGCTCATTACCGATTTTTCTCCCCTTGTTTATGACAATTCTTGATTGATATGGGTACCTTCAGGAAGAACTGAATGGAAACAAAACCCTCCCTCTCTAGCCTTGAACGTCAGGAAGAACTGCGGCGTTTTGTTGAGCAGCAGCAACGCGCTACGGTGGCGCAAATTGCCGAGGAGTTTTCGGTGAGCCTGGCAACGGTTCGACGTGATCTGGATGCCCTGGCCGAAAGAGGCGAGATTCAGCGTTTTCACGGTGGTGCGTTAGCGGCGCGCAAGGCTCCCCCGGAACTGCCGGTGCTGCAACGTGAGTCTGAACAGGCCGGCGAGAAACAGCGCATCGGCCGGGCGGTGGCCGAGTTGATTGAGGATGGCGAAACAGTTTTTATTAGCAGTGGCACTACGGCCCTGGAAGCCGCCCGTAATTTGCGGAGTCGCCGCCAGCTCACGGTTATCACCAATTCTCTGCCCGTCATCAATGTCCTGACCGGGGCTACAGGTGTTGAGGTGATTGGCCTGGGTGGGATGTTACGACATAGTGAAATGTCGATGATCGGGCATATCACCGAACAAGCGCTGGCCGAAGTGCATGCCCACAAGATCATCATGGGCATCCGCGCCCTAGACCTGGAATATGGTTTGACAAATGATTACCTGCCGGAAACTGTCACCGACCGGGCCATTTTGGGCATGGGGGGGGAAGTGATTGTTGTAGCCGACCATACCAAGTGTGGCAGCGTTTCCACCGCCTGTCTGGCCCCGGTCACGGCGATGGATAAACTGGTTACCGATTCAAAAACGTCCCCCGAGTTTGTGGAGGCACTCCAGGCCAGGGGAATTGAAGTGATTGTGACTTAACTTAAAATGATTGCTCGGGAGGAAGGAACAATGTTGTTAACCGACTACCATCCCCGTTCGGCGCTGGTTACCAAAGTAACCCCGGTTGACAAACCCCGCTTCCCGGTGATTGACGCGCACAACCACCTGGGTGAAGAGTTTGGGGGAGGCTGGATTAACCGGCCGGTTGAAGAACTGATCGAGGTGCTGGATCAAGCTGAGGTGCGCCTCATGGTCGATTTGGATGGTGGTTGGGGCGAGGATGTTCTCCGGCAACGCCTGGACAAGTTCAAAGCCGCTGCGCCAGAACGATTTCAGATTTTTGGCGGTGTAGATTGGTCGGCCTGGCCGGAAAGGGGGAATCATTTTGGCGAGTGGGCTGCTGAGCGATTACGAGCGCAGGCCGCATGGGGCGCCGAGGGTTTAAAAATTTGGAAACCCTTTGGCCTGCAAGTGCGCGATCATCACCATAACCTGGTTCCTATTGATGACTCCCGCCTCGACCCTATATGGATGACTGCTGCCGAGCTAAAATTTCCGGTGATGGTTCACATCGCCGACCCCGTGGCCTTCTTTTGGCCGTTGGATAACCATAACGAGCGCTGGGAAGAACTCCACGCCCACCCCGACTGGCATTTCCCCAGCCCGCCCTACCCCTCTTTTGAGACGCTGCTGACCCAGTTTGCCAACCTCATTACACGACATTTCCATACCACCTTTATTGGCGCTCATGTGGGCTGCTATTCAGAAAATCTGGCCTGGGTGGGTAACCTGCTGGATCGATGTCCCAACTTTTATGTGGATATCGCTGCCCGTATCAGCGAACTGGGTCGCCAGCCCTACACGACCCGTCGCTTTTTCCTGAAATATGCCGATAGAATTTTGTTCGGCACCGACGTGGGCGCGGAGGTGGAATGGTATCGGCTCTACTACCGCTTTTTGGAAACCAACGACGAGTATTTTAACTATGGCCTCAGCGAAATTCCCGGCCAGGGGCGTTGGTATATCTACGGTTTGTATCTGCCGGATGAGGTGTTGCAGAAAGTGTATTATCTGAATGCCAGCCGTGTCTTTAATCTGTCAATAAGGAATAGCCGTAAATGACCGCTGAAACCGCCACCTATCGCGAAATTTTAACCCAAACCAACGCCTGGCAGCAGGCCCTGGATGTTGTCAGCGCTCAATCCACAGCGTTGGGTAATCTTTATGCCAACGGCGACTATACCCATATTATTTTTACCGGCTGCGGGTCAACCTACTATTTGTCACTGGCTGCCGCCGCTTTATTTCAAGAATTAACCGGAATGCCAGCTCACGGTGTTCCTGCTGGCGAATTAGCCTTGTATCCGCAGACTGCATATCCCAAAACGGGTCGCGTATTGCTGGTCGCCGTGAGCCGTTCTGCCGAAACTACCGAAACCATCCAGGCCGTAAAGCGGTTTCAGCAAAACAAACAGGGCGAAGTAATCATCATTGCCAACTATGGCGACCCACCACTGGCCTCCATGGGGGCGGTCAATCTCATCATTCCGGCGGGACAAGAGGAAAGCGTGGCCCAAACCCGTTCTTTTGCCTCAATGTATGTGGCGGCCACGGCTTTGGCGGTTTTGCTGGCCGGCCAGAACAACCTGTTGGAAACGATGCAACAATTGCCACAGGTCGGCCAACGACTGATGGGTCAATATGAAGAAAAAGCCAAAACTCTGGGCCGTAATCTGGCACTGGACCGCTTCTACTTTTTGGGTGGCGGTCCTCGCTACGGCCTGGCCTGCGAAGTCAACCTCAAGATGAAGGAGATGACCCTCACCCACAGTGAACCCTTCCACTTTTTGGAGTTTCGACACGGTCCTATCTCCATGGTGGGGCCGACGGCGCTGGTAACGGGCCTGTTATCGGAGGTGAACCGGGCGCATGAAGCCGCGGTTCTGGCCGATGTGCGCCAACTGGGCGGCCATACTCTCGTCATTGGGGAGTCAGACACAGATGTTACGTTTGCGTCTCACCTGCCAGAGGCCATTCGGAATGTCCTGTACCTGCCAGTGCCGCAACTCATGGCCCATTATCGGGCCGTCGCCAAAGGTTTAAATCCTGACCGGCCCAATAATTTGGAGACGGTGGTTAAATTGGCGTGGTAACATAAGAATTAAAATGTAAGTGGCAAATAAAAACGGAGATACCGCCTCACTGCCAAGTCAGCCGGCATCTCCTCTGTCCGGCCAAACGATCCAAGCAATCCCCACGGATGATTGAAACGGGGGCGTCACTCGATGCGTCTGCCGCCATATATTATACCCAACCTTTCTCTTTTGGCTAAGAAGTGCGGTCGGGCAAGTCACTGGCATATACATATCCCATAAAGGAGGTGATGATCCACCGCACATATTTAGTTTAGGTTGGAGCGTAACTTTAGGTTATCGAGTAAAGTGTGTCAGAACTTTACCAAAGTATGGTTTACAAAAAGAGAAAGGAGATTTTTAAAATGAAGAAGAAGTATGGCTGGTTTGTTGTTTTGCTGGTTATCTTTAGCCTGATGATAGTTCAGTGTGGCGGAGCAGCAACGCCTGCCCCCGAACAGGCCCAACCAGAAGCCCAAGAGGCAGCCCCGGCAGCAGGAGAAAAAATAGAACTACGGCTCTGGATGCACCAGAACCCGGCGTTCATCAAGGCTAACGAGGAAATCATCAAACGCTTTGAAGCCGCGCATCCTGATGTTACCGTCAAACTGGAAACTTTTGATTATGACACCTTCATCCAGACTTTACAGACTTCTATGCCCGCCGGCACCGAAGCCGACATTATGGAGATGTTCGGCTCGTGGGTATGCCGCTATTCCGAGCGGCTGGCCGAGATGCCGGAGTCTGTTATGTCCTATCCCGAGGCCAAAGAAAAGTTCTATGCTGCGCCGCTCGACGGCTACTACTGCGATGGCAAATTGTATGGTCTACCCAACGAATATAACATTGAAAATGGGGCCGTGTTGGTTAATAAAGCCATGTTTGAAACGGCTGGTCTCACTTATCCACCTCAATGGGGGTCCATGAGCGATCTCCTGTCTGATGCCAAGGCTCTGACCCAATCTGAGGGCGATGTAATGAATGTGTCGGGCTTTCACTTTATCTCCGGCGACGGACTGGCCTTTCAGTTTCTGGCCGGTATCTTGCAGCGCGGCGGCGAGTATTGGAAGCCTGATGGCAGCGGCTTGCAACTCAACACCCCCGAAGCCCGCGAAACGTTGGAAGATATGAAATCGTGGGTGGATCAGGGCGTCACCGACCCCTTCCTCTTTAACGGGGAAAGCAACTGGGTGGGTGACTCCTTCTTCAGCCAGCAGGTGGCCATTGGTTTTATTGGGCCGTGGATTGTTCCGGTGGGATTGGATGAATATCCCGATGTTCAGTTTGACTACGTTCCTTTGCCTAACTATGCCGGCGATAAACACTACTTTGCCGCCGATGCTGGATGGGGCAAGGTGGTCTCTCCCAACAGTCAAAACAAAGAGATGGCCTTTGAGTTTGTTAAATTTGCCACTGCCGACCACGACAACGCCATGTTCTGGAATGTGACCACCGGCACCGTGCCCGCGCTCAAGGAAGTGGCCGCCGATCCCAAATTATTGGAAGAAATATCCTACGTTGAGGCCAGCCTGAAAGTGCTTGATGATGGCCGCTACGTTGGCCCGCTCCCCGACCGCGACCAGTTTTGGTATGAGATCGTTTACCCTCACATGCTGGGCGTATTCCAGGATACGGAGAGTGTTGATGAGGCCCTCCAGGCCATAGACCAGGAAAGCAACGCTACGTTCAAATAAAACCCTCTTCTTGTCGCTGGCACGACACCCCTCTCCCAATCGCCCAAAATTTGGGAGAGGGGGTGAAACTAATTTGGGTGCAACCTTTGGTTGCCTTGTAATTTGTTATTTGTAAAGGAGCACTGGATGAGCGTCATCACCAAACCACCCAATCTCTGGAACCGCATGTTCTCCGGCGCTACCGGGAAACAAAAGTTGTTTGTCGGCAGCGCTCTCACCCCCATTATGCTTTACATGATGTTTTGGGTTTTGTTTCCTATTGTGTGGGTGATTCTGCTGAGTTTTTATCGCTACAGCCCGGCGACTACCGGCGGCGGCTTTTTGGGGCTGGGCGGCGAAAATGCCTTCATTGGTCTGGATAACTTCCGGGAAATGTTCATTGGTGATTCGTTAGAGGGTAGCACGGCGCGGATCAGCCTGATAAATACCCTGGTCTTTTCCTTTTTGTATTTACCGCTAAATTTATTGGTAACGCTGCCGCTGGCGGTGGCAATTGAAGCGGTCGCCAAACGCTCACTGAAAACTTCGTTCCGGTTTATCTACTTCCTGCCGGCCCTGGCCGCTGCCGTTGGGGTGGCGTTGATGTGGAGTTATCTTTATCACCCACAACGGGGTCTCATCAATATGATGCTTAAAGGGGTTGGCTTAACCCCTCAGATTTGGCTCAGCAACCCGCGCGTTTATTTTCTGGGCATCCCCCTGGCGATGTGGTCGGTGACCATTGCCTACCTGTGGCGGGATATGGGTTATAATTTGATCATCTTCATTGCGGCCCTGCAAGGCATTCCCCATGACTTTAAGGAAGCCGCTACGGTTGATGGAGCTAATACCTGGCAAATATTCTGGCGAATTACGCTGCCCTTGTTGCAGCCCACTATGTTGCTGGTGTGCGTGTTGACCATGATTTCTTCGTTCCAGGTCTTCGACATTTTCCAGGTGATGACCAATACCGGCAATCCCCAAAACCAAACCCGCGTTTTGATGTTAGACCTCTATTTGAATGCCTTCCGCTACCAGAATATGGGCTTTGCCAGTGCCGAATCAATTGTGTTGTTTATTGTCATTCTCTTTGTTACTATTATTCAATTGCGCGTATTGCGCACCACCTGGGAGTATTAGCCATGGCCACTATCACTCAGCCTGCTGTTCGTCGGCGACTATACCGGGATCAAATACGTTATACCCTGCGGCAATCTTTATTGTATGTGTTTTTGGGGTTGGGGTGTCTGGTCACCTTGCTGCCCTTTGTGTGGATGTTTCTCGGTTCGTTCAAAACCAGCAGCGAAATTGTGCAGGTGCCGCCCACCTTTTGGCCGGCAAATCCAACCTTAGGTAACTACCTGGAGATTCTCAACGACCCGCACATTCCTCTCGTTCGCTTTTACATGAATAGCCTCATTGTTACGGTGGCCGTTGTTATCCTGACCCTCTTTACCAGTTCGCTGGCCGGCTATATTTTTTCCAAGTATCAATTTTATGGCAAAAATGTATTGTTTGTGCTGGTGCTGTCGACCATCATGATCCCCTTCCCGGTGCTGATGATTCCTACCTACCTGATCCTGGTTAAACTGGGCATGATTGACAGCCTGTGGGGCTTGATTGTCCCTTCCGGCGTAAGTGCTTTTGGCATCTTCTTGATGAAACAATTCATTGAGAGCTTGCCCAACGAATTGATTGACGCGGCCCGCATTGACGGCTCGTCTGAATGGGGCATTTACTGGCGCATCATCCTGCCCCAGGTAGGTCCCTCGTTGGCCACGCTGGGCGTCCTCACGTTTATGTCCAATTGGAACAACTATCTGTGGCCGCTGATTGTTATTACCACCAATGAAAAACGCACCTTGCCCATTATGCTCACCTGGTATAACGGCATGAACTATCAACGTTACGACACGGTTATGGCGGCTAGCGTGCTGGTAGTGGTTCCGGTGCTGATTGTTTATGCTTTTGTCCAACGCTGGATTGTGGAAGGTTTTGCGTTGAGCGGGATGAAATAATTGGCCTTATCGAGAACACATCAAAGAGGTATTGTGGATGGGGGTTTTGAGTTTGCCTAAACGGCCTGTCAGCGGGTTGGCGGCCGCCCAGCGTCGTTTCATCCTTAGCGTTTCAATTCCGGCCATTATCTACTCGGCAGGATTGGGGGTCTTATCTATTGTCTGGGCGTTTGCCCTGATGTTTTTTGAATATAGCCCGGGGCGCAGTGGGGGGGCCATCCTGGGACTGGGAGGCAACAATCCTTTTATCGGGTTAACGCACTTTGGCAACATGCTCGCGGGGGCTTCGTTGGAAGTGCGTTTATTTCGGACCAGCCTGTTCAACAGTCTGCTCTTTGCCTTTATTGTGCTCCCGCTCAATCTGGCTATCACCCTGCCTCTGGCCGCCCTCATCGAGTCGGTGCGCGGCCAAACCAAAAACGCCTTTCGTGCCGTTTACTTTTTGCCTGCGGTTACGGCCTCGGTGGGGGTGGCTCTGGTGTGGGGCTACATCTATTCGCCCCAACAGGGGTTGCTCAATGGGGTCATTCGGCTGTTTGGCGGCCCCACCCTTTCCTGGCTGGCCGATCCCCGGCTCAGGTTTATGGGCGTTTCGGTGGCCTTGTTGGCCGTGATTGTGGCCTACCTGTGGCAAGATTACGGCTACAATATGGTTATCTTTGTGGCCGCCTTGCAAGGCATCCCTAAAGAATTAAAGGAAGCAGCCATGATTGACGGGGCCAACGTTTGGCAGGTCTT
Organism: Anaerolineae bacterium; assembly: GCA_016926805.1. Lineage (GTDB taxonomy): Bacteria > Chloroflexota > Anaerolineae > 4572-78 > J111 > JAFGNV01. The sequence continues at coordinate 2,486 of JAFGNV010000046.1, read as the reverse complement.
TCGTTTTGTAACGGTGCCGCTGTTGCGCCCGACCCTCCTCTTTGTCTGTGTTATGACCATGCTCTCTTCGTTTCAGGTTTTCGACATCATCCAGGTGATGACCAATGGCGGGCCGCAGCACCAAACGCGCGTGCTGGTGCTCGATATTTACCTCAATGCTTTCCGCTACCAGCGAATGGGTTGGGCGGCGGCGGTTGGGTTTGTGTTGCTGCTGGTGGTGGCAATTGTCACCGTTATCCAGATGCGTCTACTGCGCACCGATTGGGAATACTAAGATGGAGACCGTTACTTCACCAACGGCCAATAAATCCGTTCGCCCCTCTGTCATCCGTCAAACTGCCAGGCTGTTGCGCAGGCAATACAATCTGGGAAATTACCTGGTCTATGGTGGGTTGGTGTTGGGCCTCTCGATGACATTTATGCCCTTTTTGTGGATGATTTTTTCGTCCCTTAAAACGCCGGCCGAGATTGCTCGTATTCCGCCCACCTTCTTCCCCCAGAACCCCACCCTGGAAAACTACCTCACCATCCTGCACGACCCGCGTCTGCCCATCCTGCGCTTCTATGGCAATAGCCTGTTTGTGGCTACGGCCAACGTGCTTAGCAACCTTTTCACCAGTTCGTTGTTGGGCTTCCTCTTTGCCAAGTACGACTTTCGAGGTAAGCGGGTCTTCTTTGGCTATTACATGCTGACCATGATGATTCCGGGTCAGTTGACCATGATCCCTGGCTATCTGATTTTGGTAAAACTTCATCTGGTCAATACGCTTTGGGGTCTGGTCTTGCCCAGTTTTATGAACGCCTTTGGGATTTTTATGATGCGCCAGTTCATCAGTTCCCTCCCCAACGAGTTGTTGGACGCAGCCCGCATTGATGGCGCCTCGGAGTGGCAGATCTACTGGCGGGTGGTGCTGCCGCAACTGGGCGCGGCCCTGGCCACGTTAGGCACGCTCACGTTTATGAGCAACTGGAACGCCTACCTCTGGCCTATGGTCGTCGTTACCACCACCGAGCGGCGGACGTTGCCCGTCATCTTAACCTGGTACTCAAACCAGCACGGCACCCGGCCTCACATTCAGATGGCGGCCACGGTGATGGTGGTGATTCCGATCCTGATCGTCTATTTCTTTTTCCAGCGCTGGATTGTGCAAGGTTTTACCATGAGCGGAATTAAGGGGTAAAGTATGTCACGCTGGCTGGCCATTACCTTTGCCCTGATGCTGTTGTTTGCCGCGTGTCAACCCACCGCTACCCTTGCGCCCGCGCCTGAGCCTGATTGGTTGGACGTGAATGATTTTCTGTACCAGTTGCAGCACCCCCGCCCCGATCGCATCGGCGATACCGCCTTTGACCTGGTAGTGGTCAGTATCGCTGCGGCGGGAAACTCGCCGGAGACCATCCCGGCCCTCAAAAAAAGCCCCGGCGGCAACAAAATTGTGCTGGCTTACATGAGCATCGGCCAGGCCGAGACCTACCGCGAATATTGGCAGCCGAAATGGATCGAACATCCCCCCGCCTGGCTGGACGAACCCGACGAAACCTGGGCCGATGACTACTGGGTGCGCTATTGGGAACCGGAATGGCAGGCCATTATCTACGGCTCGCCCCAGAGTTACCTGGACCGCATCATCACCCTGGGCTTTGATGGCGTGTACCTGGACCGGGTAGATGCCTATGAATATTATCAGGAAAAAGAAGGCCGTGATAGCGCCGCCCGCGAAATGGCCGATTTCATCATCGACCTGGCCGAATACGCCCGCCAGAAACGCCCCGGCTTTGGCGTGTTCCCCCAAAATGCGGAAGAATTGGGCGCTATGTTCCCCGATTACTTGGAAACCGTTACCGGTGTGGGCGTGGAAGACCTGTACTACGGCTACCCCCACGACCACGCCGCCAGCCCCGCCGACTGGACCGCCGCCCGCGAAACCATTCTGGACCAATGGATTGAGGATGGGAAACTTGTTCTGACCATTGACTATACCACCCGCCCGGAGCAAATCGCAGATGCCTACCAGCGGGCGCGGGCGCGGGGTTACGTGCCCTATGTGACCGACCGGTCGTTGGGGCGATTGCGTCTCAATCCCGGCTTTGAGCCGGATTAAAAATATTAAACCAATGAATAAACAAACAAAAAACACTATCCTGACCGACCTGGTGGCCGTTCATAAACAGGGGCGGCCGGTCGGCCTTTATAGCCTCTGTTCGGCTCATCCTTTTGTGCTGGAAGCGTGCGTGCAGCAGGCGATTCAAGATGACTCCCCGCTGCTCATCGAGTCGACCTCGAACCAGGTGAATCAATTCGGCGGTTATACCGGCATGACTCCGGCTGACTTTTGTGATTTTGTGGCGGGCATTGCCCATAAATTCAATTTTCCCCCGGAACGACTGATTCTGGGCGGCGACCATCTTGGCCCCAACCCCTGGCAGGATGAACCGGCGGAACGCGCTATGGACAAAGCGCGACGGTTGATGCACGATTGCGTAGT
>JAFGNV010000045.1 GCA_016926805.1 Anaerolineae bacterium | reverse complement strand
TGAGATTTGTTTGCCGCGCAATAGCAAGACGTGCAGTGGGCAGAACAAGAAGGAGATCAAGGCCACGTTTTTGGAGTATGTTGATGATTTCTGTCCGCCTGATGGCAGTGGTGGGGCCCAGCCTGAGCCCAACACCGCGCCGGTAGCCAATGACGATGTTTTCAACACGCCCAAGAATACCCCGATCAGTCTTAATGTGCTGGCGAATGATGCTGATACGGACGGAGATGAGTTGACAATCATCAACGTGGACGAAGGTAGTGGCTTCAAGGGGACGATACAGGTGAATGCGGATGGGAAGAGCATTCTCTACCAGCCCAAGAACAATGATACCGGCACGTACAATTTCACTTACACCATCAGTGATGGACATCAGGGGACCGATACGGCTACCGTTACCATTACGGTTACCAATTAACGCTTGCGACCAAGAGAGTAGGTGAAATATTTTCTTGTTCCCGAACTCAGTTTGGGCCCAAACCCGATTTAGGAACGAGAAAGCATCAGCAATATCCCTAAGCCGTAGGCCGCCGTAAGCCGGACTTTGTGGCAAACTAAGAAGTGAATCGATATAAAAAGGGGCAGAATTATTCTGCCTCTTTTGTTTTTAAATATTTGTACAGTTGTTCAGATAATGTTTTGGAGTAGAGACAGGACATTGTCCTGTCTCTACCCGGTAAAAATCCAAAATTTTTTTCTGAATATCTAATGGACAGGACTTACGCATGTCATTCTGAACGAAGCGAAGCGGAGTGAAGAATCCCCTGTAAATTCGATTGTAAAACCAAGTTTTAGGGATTTTTTGCTCCCGCTGGTCGCTCAAAATGACATATTGCGTAAGTCCTGATGGAATTATTTTTTTGTTATTTTTATCAAAAATCTATGATAGAGGTGCTCTTATGTTTTATTTATTCAGAAATAAGTCTGATGAACGGGGTCAGGGGTTGGTTGAATATGCCCTGATTCTGGTTTTGGTGGCCATTGTGGTCATTGGAGTTCTGTTGGTGTTGGGGCCAACAGTCGGTCGGGTCTATTGTAGAGTAGCCAATACCCTGCATCCGGGTAGTTGTGGCGCTATTGCATCTTATGAAGTCAAACACAACAGCACCCTGAAAATAACCGCCACGGTAACTAAACCGGCGACGGTCACGGTGACGCTCCAGGATAGTTCGTACGGCGAAAAGACAAAGTCGCAGTCTTGCACGCCTTCCAGTTGCGAGCCGATCACGTTTGGCAGCGGTGAAATCAGTAGCGGCAGCGGCGTCATTACCACCGAACACGACGACTATATTACCTTTGGCTATTAACGGCTGTCACCCATAAAACGCTCGACGTGAGGTAATTTGTGACCGTCGCAGCCAAAAAACCGTACCTCAGCCCAACGGCTCACCCACGCCATCCCAACACAGCGCGCCCGGCTCCGGCGTGAACGGCCCGCGCTGGTAACGGCGCACAAACTGCTCGAGACGTTGGTCTGTGGCATCATCCAGATTGAGTTGAACCCGCCAGGCTGTGGCCACAAGGGGCGCATCCAGGTTTTCTCGGGGTGATAGGATGATCATCGGTTCGCCACGGCGACCGCGTTCCTGGCGCACCAGGTTGCGCAGAATTTTAACCTGCTCGGCTGGCAAATCTGGTCTGTACGCCAACCATATTGCGCCATGTTCCAACGAGTGGACCGCGTTTTCTTCATGCACCGGCTCACGGTAAATGCCGCAGTTGAGCCAGACCGAACTATGGACGCCACCCGCCGGGACGTCGTCGTGATAATCAAGGTCCTCTTCGGTATGACCGCGACCGGGGTCCGGGGAAATAATCAATCCTTCGATATGGCTGTTGGCAATAGCCGGGCCTTGTTCTCCCAGGTAAAACAGCCCAATTATTAGCAGCACCAGAGCGATGCCTCCCCCGGCAAACCAGACCCAGGTGGGAACTTGTGATGTTTTTGACGCTTGTTTGATATTTTTTGTTTTGTAACCTGATGGCGGTCTTGTTTTCTTTGCCATTAAGTTTTCCCCTTAACTGGATTAGTTTATGGCCATAGGGTATTGGTGGAGGGGCCATACTTGCTGTGCTGTATTCGGCCCGGATGTCTTTTAAATCTTTACCTCTAATTCTCGTTCCCAAACTGAGTTTGGGCCCAAACTCAGTTTGGGAACGAGGATGAAGAAGTTGTTTCATCTACGGTCCTATGGTATTAATGTTGTGCGACATACTCCGGTATTGTTCGTCGGTGATTTCACCCCGGGCATAGCGAATATTCAAGATTTCCTGCGCCGATAGCGAGTCATTCTGTTGGTCGTTTCTTTTCTTGGCCGAGGGGAATACCAACCCGATAAGCCAGATAGCCAGGGCAATTAAAGCCCCCCAAAAGAGCAGCATCCACAGCCAGCCCCACAGGCCCATTCCCAAGCCCGGTCCCATATATCCCATCATTGTAGTTCTCCTTCATAGCGGAATACACTCCACTTTTTCTCTTCCCTACCCGGCATCGAGTGCCTGGAGAGAGTTAACTGAAAAATACTTGATGATACTATACCCGCTAAATTTGAAGGTAGAATGAAGGTTTGATGAAGACTCTGTAAAGATTTGTGGGGATAAAAAATACGACCGGCACGGATATTCAATGGTTATCGTGCCGGTCGAAAGTGGCTGAACCGGGTCTAACTATTCTTAGTTAATTTGTTGAAGTTGTTCCTCAATCACCTGTTGGAACACCTCAAACGGCTGCGCGCCGGAAATGAAAACCCCGTTGATTAAAAAGGCCGGAGTGCCGCGCACGCCTAACGATTGCACCGCTAATGACTCGCGGTTGATTTGTTCGGTATATTTGCCGGAGTCCAGGCATTCACCAAAGGTGGTTGTGTCGAGTCCGATGTCACCGGCCAGGCCGGCCAGGTTCTCCGTATCTAGCGGACTCCGGTTGGCAAGCTGATTGGCAAACACGGTGTCGTGGTAATCCCAAAACCGGTCCTGTTCGGCGGCGCATTCGCTGGCTTGGGCCGCCCGGTTCGAGTCTGGTCCCAGGATGGCAAAATGCTTGTAAACAAAACGAACTTTTCCGGTTTCAATGTATTCGCTGCGGATCCGACTCAACGAGTCGGCGGCAAAACGCCCGCAGAACGCTCACTTGAAATCACTGAACTCGATGATCGTTACGGGTGCGTTGGCCTGCCCCTGAAAGTGACGGGCATCAGAGAGCAGAAACTCCATAATAGTTGGCGTGGGTGACGAGTCATTGCTATTGCTTTCGGAACCGGCGGCAGAAGATGGGTCGCTCTGGGCCGGAGGCGGCGTTGCCGGTTGATTGGCCACAGCCTCGGGGTTGGGAGTAGCAGTCACCACAACAATCGATGGGTTTTGAGTTGCCTGTAGCCAACCCAGGCCGTAGCCAATTACTCCGCCGATAATTAAAGCAGCCACCAACGCGCCAATAAAGGGCAGGGGCCTGATCCCGTCTGGCCTGTTCTGCTCGGTTGGACCGTTTGAATGTTCCATCGGGTTTTCTCCTCGTTATGATTTGATGTTTGTTTGCCAGAATTGTTATCTTACGCTAAAGGTAGCGAAAACCCAAACTCACTACCGTTTCCTTCGCCTGCGCTTTTAACCCAAATTTTCCCTCCGTGGGCTTCAACCAGATGTCTGGCAATAGTCAGCCCAATGCCGCTGCCACCCCCCGCCCGGCTGCGGGACTTGTCTATTCGATAGAAACGGGTGAAGAGGTGGGGTAAGTGCTCCGCCGCAATGCCCAGGCCGTTATCTTTAAAGGTAACCACCACTTGCCGTCCGGCGAGAGTATCACCATTGGGCAGTTGATGGGGGCCGTTTGTCACTTCGGCGGCTACGGCGACCTGTCCGCCACCCGGGGTGTATTGCGGGGCGTTACCCATGAGATTGGTGAGCACCTGGCAAATACGATCTTCGTCGGCCAGCACGGGGGGCAAGACGGTGGGTAAATTCAGGTTAAGGATAACACCTTTTTCCTCAAATTGGGGACGCAAACGGGCGGAAATTTGCCGGATCAGTTCGGAGAGGGTGACCCGCTGACGGTTGAAATCAAATGCTCTGGCTTCAACCCGGCTCAGCTCCTGCAAATCGTTCACCAATCGCTGCAAGCGGTCGGCTTCGCGGTAGACTTGCTGGTAAGTCTCGGCCTGGGCAGGTAGCACGCCGTCGACCAACCCTTCCATGTAGCCTTTGATGCTGCTGAGTGGAGTACGCAGTTCATGCGCCACGTTGGCCATCAGTTCGCGGCGCATGGTTTCGGTTTTTTCCAGAGTTGACACCATCTGGTTGAAGCTGTGGGCCAGTTGCCCCAGCTCGTCTTCACCGGTCACATTCACCCGCTCGTGGTAGTGTCCGGCGGCAATGTGATGGCTGGCTTGCATCATCTCGTGAATGGGCGTAACCACCCGGCGCGATACAAAAATGCTCACCACAACGGCCGTGACCAGCGCCACTCCTGCCGCCAGCAGTAGCGCTTCGGTGATGGCAGCCCGGTAATTAGTAAAAAGGTCTGCTTCCAATTGTTGCATACCCGGCCCTATCTGGCCCATCATCGTCCGCATTCCCATCATGTGGCGTTCAAACGAGGCCGGCGCAACCGACTCGGCGGCCAGGGCCATGGTAGTCAGTCCAATCACAATCACCGCCCCATAAGAAATCATCAATTTCCAGATCAGACGGGTCTGTAAAAATTTTCTACGCAAGGTCTTTAAACTCACGGGGGGCTGTCCTCAAAACGATAACCCACGCCCCATACCGTGGTAATCAATTCAGGGTTGGCCGGGTCGGGTTCGATTTTTTTGCGAATGTGACCCAAATGCACATCTACCACCCGGTCTTCACCGTAAAAATCGTATCCCCAAACTCGCTCTAACAATTGCTCCCGGTTTAACACCCGGCCCGGATGCTCGGCTAAAGCATACAACAGGTCAAATTCAGTAGTGGTTAATTCAATGGGCGCATCATCTCGCCACACGCGGCGGGCATCCACGTCGATCCGCAGCCGGCTAAAGGTTAGCAGTTGATTCTTGGAGCCGTTATTGGGGCCGAACTTGCCATATCGACGCAGTGCGGCTTTGATGCGGGCGACCAATTCGCGCGGACTAAAAGGCTTGGTCAGGTAATCGTCGGCCCCCACCGACAAACCGATAATCTTATCCGTTTCCTCGGATTTAGCGGTGAGCATAATAACGTACACCTCCGACTCTCGCCGCAACTGCGCCAGCAGTTCGATGCCGTCCATGCCAGGCAGCATCACGTCCAGCACAATCAGGTCTGGCTTTAGGGTTTGGGCGGCTTTGAGACCTGTTGGCCCATCGGTGGCGGTGTGGACAGTGTAACCTTCGGCTTGTAGATAGGCGGTGACAAGGTTGAGGATATTTTGTTCGTCGTCAATCACCAGAACGGCCACATCATTCGCCAAGATGCCTATACCTCCACCCGGCGCAATAATTGAGCATTGAGGGCCACAACCACTGTGCTCAGCGACATGAGCAAGGCCCCCACCGCTGGCGATAACAGAATCCCAAACGGAGCCAGAATTCCGGCGGCCAGCGGCAGGGCCACAATATTATAACCGGTCGCCCAAATCAGGTTCTCAATCATTTTGCGATAACCGGCCTGGCTTAACTTGAGAATCTTGACCACATCCAGGGGGTTGTTTTGTACCAGAATAATCCCGGCGGACTCCACAGCTACATCCGTGCCGCTGCCAATGGCAATGCCCACGTCGGCGCGGGCCAGCGCTGGCGCATCATTGACGCCATCGCCAACCATGGCTACTCGTTTGTGCTGATCCTGTAACTCGCTGACTTTTTGGTCTTTATGTTCCGGCAGCACCTGGGCAAAGTAGCGGTCGATGTTCAGTTCTTCAGCCACGGCCCGGGCCACGGCTTCGCTATCGCCGGTAAGCATAGCCACTTCCAGACCCAGCCGGTGCAATTGCTGAATGGCGGCTTTACTTTCGGATCGGATCACATCGGCCAGAGCAAAGGCAGCCACAATTTGCTCATCTTGAATCAGATAAACCACACTTTGGCCCTTGTCGCCTGCTTTTGCAGCAAATTCAGCAATCGCCGAAGCAGGTTCCAGTTCCAGCATCTCCAACAGTTGAGGGCCACCTACATAGACCGTGTGGCCATTACTGCTGGCCCGCACTCCTCGTCCCTTGAGGGCCTCAAAACTGGTAACGCGCGGTAGTGAGGCTCCCCGCTCATCCGCAGCCTGACGAATACCTCGCGCAATCATATGCTCCGAGTCGCCTTCGATGGCGGCGGCCAGAGCCAGGGCTTGGGTCTCGGCCCAATTATCAACGGCGATGATCTCCACCACGCCTTGCTGGCCTTTGGTGAGCGTGCCGGTTTTATCAAAAATAATCACGTCCAGTTTGCGGGCCAACTCCATCGCCAGACGGTCGCGGATTAGAATCCCGTTGCGAGCCGACACCGAGGTGCTGATTGCCACCACCAGGGGGATAGCCAGGCCCAGCGCATGCGGACAGGCAATCACCAGCACCGTGGCCACACGCTTAATGACTTCCGCCTCAAAACCAATGGCAACGATCCAGGCAACGGCCGTAAGAATAGCCACTCCTCCTGCGGCGTAAAATAGCCATCCGGCGGCTTTGTCGGCCAGCATTTGCGTGCGCGATTTGCTCTGCTGGGCTTCGGATACCAGCCGCATAATCCCGGCCAGGGCGGTGTCATTGCCGGTTGCTACCACCCGCACTCGCAAACTGCTATCTCCGTTTATGGTTCCCGCAATAATTTTGGCCTCAGGCATTTTTTGAACCGGCCTGGATTCGCCGGTGATCATAGCCTCATTCACCGCCGACTCGCCTTCGACCACCACGCCATCGGCGGGGATGTTAGCCCCGGGCCGGACCAGCACCACATCACCGGCCCTGAGATCGGCGGCAGGAACTTCAGTGATGGTGCCATCGTCGGCTATACGCTCGGCGGTGTCGGGCATGAGTTTGGCTAATTCATTCAGCGCGCCGGACGCCTGGCGCACACTGCGCATTTCCAGCCAATGACCCAGGAGCATCACGTCAATCAGGGTGACCAATTCCCAGAAAAAGCTATTGCCCAGAGGCGCAAAGAGCGTCGCCAGGCTGTACAGAAACGCCACGCTGATGGCCAGTGAAATCAGGGTCATCATCCCCGGTTGGCGATTTTTTATCTCCGGTATGGCCATTTGCATAAAAGGCACGCCGCCATACAGAAAGATGATAATTGAAAACACCGGAGCTATCCATTGACTGCCGGGGAAGGCAGGCATGGTAAAGCCCAGCCATTCTTGTAGCGCCGGGCTGTATGCCAGAACCGGTATGGTCAGAACCAGACACACCCAAAAACGATTGCGAAACATTTGCTCATGGTCGGTATGGTCTACAGACGCGCTGTGGCTGGAGGTATGCCCACGGTGTTGGGGAGGGGTGGCTTGTGGTGAGGAATGAACTTCGGGCAAAGAAGAGTCGGGTTGGTGTTGATGGGGTTGAGACGAATGTGGGTGTTCCATTTTAATTTCCTCCATTTTTGGGTGGGGGATCAAATCCTGGCCCTGTGCAGGCGCAGGCTATTGCTTACCACCGTAACCGAACTGAAGGCCATGGCAAAAGCGGCGGCGATGGGGTGCAGTTCGCGCAGGTAAACGGTTAAATTGGGAAAAACAGCCAGCGCCCCGGCGGCCACGGGAATGAGTATCACATTATAGGCAAAGGCCCAAAACAGATTTTGTTTAATGGTGCGCATGGTGGCCCGGCTCAGCCGGATGGCCTTGGGCACGCCGGCCAGGTCGCCACTGATGAGGGTAACGGCGGCGGTTTCCATGGCCACGTCCGCGCCGGTGCCGATAGCCATGCCGACGTCGGCTTGAGCCAGCGCGGGCGCGTCGTTGATGCCATCACCCACCATCCCGGTCACCAGCCCCTCTTCCTGCAATTTGGCCACGTTGGCCGACTTGTCGCCGGGCAATACTTCGGCCAGCACGCGCTTTATTCCGGCTTCGGCGGCAATAGCTTGGGCGGTGGCTTGGTTGTCGCCGGTCATCATAACCACCTGTAGGCCCAGCCTGTTTAACTCAGCAATGGCTTCTTTGGAGCCTTCTTTGATGGTATCCGCAATACCGATGACGGCGGCAGCCTGACCATCCACGGCCACCCACATGGCGGTTTTGGCTTGATTTTGTAACGTTTGGGCCTGTTCGTCCAGGCCGTTGAGCGCAATATTTTCTCGCTCCATCAAACGCAGATTGCCCAGCAGCACTTTGTGACCATTCACCTGGGCAGCCACGCCGTGCCCGGCAATGGCCTCAAATCCGGTGGGTTCGCTCAGGCTCAACCCCTGTTCCTGGGCCGCCCGGACAATGGCCTCGCCCAGCGGATGCTCGGAGCCGCGTTCTACCGAGGCCGCTAATTGTAATAGTGAATTATGAACGGTTAATTGTGAATTGTTAGTTAAGCCATTAATTATTGGCAATTCACTATTCACAATTAAATCTGTTAAATCCGGTTGACCTTTGGTTATCGTCCCCGTTTTGTCCAGCACAATCGCCTGCAATTCGTGAGCGCGTTCCAGGGCGGCGCTGCTGCGGAACAAAATACCTTGCGTGGCGCCTTTCCCCATCCCCACCACAATGGCCGTCGGCGTTGCTAAACCCAGAGCGCAAGGACAGGCAATCACCAGCACGGCGACCAGCCGCACCAGAGCGGCAGTGAAATCCCCGGTCAGCACCAGCCAGACGAAAAAAATGAGTAACGCAATCCCGATGACGACAGGCACAAAAATGGCCGAAACCCTGTCGGCCAGGGCCTGGATCGGGGCTTTGGAGCCTTGCGCCTCCTCTACCAGTTTCACAATTTGGGCCAGGGTGGTTTCGCGGCCTACCCTGGTCGCCTCAATTTTGAGCAGGCCCTGCTTGTTGATGGTCGCCCCGATGACTGTATCGCCCACCTTCTTATCCACCGGCAAGCTTTCGCCGGTTAATAAAGACTCGTCTATGGTGGAGTAACCGCTGACCACTACGCCATCGACCGACACCTTTTCCCCGGGCCGGACGATGACGATGTCCCCAACCTGCACTTGGTCGGGGGGAAGGTCCATCTCTACGCCGTCACGTTCCACCCGGGCGGTTTTGGCTTGCAGACCCATCAGGGCTTTGATGGCCTCGCTGGTTTTGCCTTTGGCTCGCACTTCTAACAATTTGCCTATCTTGATCAGGGTGATGATGGCTGCCGAGGTTTCAAAGTAAACGTGTCCACCCAGTAGCCCGACCATTACCACTATCGAGTAGAAATAGGCTACCGAGGAACCCAGCGCAACCAATACATCCATATTGGCCGATTTGTTACGCAGGCTCTTGGTCGCGCCGACGTAATAATCCCAGCCGGTGTAGAATTGCACCGGCGTGGCCAGGGCAAAAAATAGATAATTGACCCACGGCGCATGCGCCCACATTCCCAGCAGGCCAAAATCGCGGGCCATGCTGAGGATAAAAAGAGGCAGGGTGAAGATAACGCCTACCCACAACTTGCGAGCCTGGTTTTTGATCTCGCGTTCGCGGGCTGCTTTTTCCGCATCGACCAACTCGTCACCGGCCTCAATCTCAACCACGCCGTAGCCCGCCCGCTTAATGGCAGCGACCATATCGGCCCGGGTGACGGCGCCGGGAATGTATTTGACCGTGGCTTTTTCGGTGGCAAAGTTGACGTTGGCTTCCAGAATGCCGGGTACCTTTTTATTCAGCGTACGCTCAACCGTGGCCACGCAGTTGGCGCAGGTCATGCCCGTAATCGGTAGTTCCAGGGCCGCTACTGGTACCTGGTAACCAGCTTTGGCAATGTGGCCAACAATGTCCTGGGCGGTGGTTTTGGCCGGATCGTACGTAACGGTCACTTTTTCGGTGCCAAAGTTTACCACGGCGTCAGCAACGCCGTCTATTTTTTTGGCATTTCTTTCGACCGTAGCCACGCAGTTGGCGCAGGTCATGCCCAACACGGGCATGGTAATTTGCTGTTCAGCCATTGATGACCCCTCTCCTGAATTCTATACTGCCGGCGGATAATTGATCTCTTCCAACAGGGCCTGAATTTCCTCCCAACTCGCCGGTTCTTCCCATTCGACGGTCATCGTTTTGGTTTCCTGGGAGGCCACTACCCGTTTAACACCAGTCAATTCACCTACTTCGTTCTGAATGGTGTGGACGCAATGTCCGCACGAAATATTGGGAATGTTGACAGTTTTGCTTTGCATCGGACTTCTCCTTTCACTATTTATCCTACATAGGATGATGGTCTTCCAAACGTTACTGTATTAGATGTAGTTGGTTACAAAAATCTTACGCCCAACGTGCGCTAATTCAATTTTTGCTTTTGGCATTGAACACACCCATGATCTCATCGATCACCCGCTCGCGTTCGGCTGGGCTATCGCCGCGAATGGCGGTGGTAACACATGTGTGCAGGTGACGGTCAAGCACCAGGGCATTGACCTTGTGCAAGGCGGACTGAATGGCGCTAATCTGGTTGACAATGTCAATACAGTACGCACCCTCCTCAACCATTTTTTCAACGCCTCGCACGTGTCCTTCAATGCTTTTTAAACGATTGATGATGGTGGCTGCTTCATTCGTCATGATTTTTTCCTTTTTACCCCACCCCCCAGGGGGGGGGTAGTCAGGCAGAAAATATATCACATTTTTTAATAGATGTCAAGGCCCTTGTCTTGGTGATTACCCCTATGTCATTCGGAGGAGCGTAGCGACGAGGAATCTCCATCCTCCTGGTTTGTCCAGATTTCGGGCAACTGAAAGTTGCACAAAATTCTGGACGCGCCCCTCATTTTGGGCGCAAAAAAATCAGCCCTATCTTGGGGCTGAAGGATAAATGGATGTCGCCGCTATTGCAGGCGTTTGTGGAGATAACCAGAGAGGTTTTGGCTTCAGCCTGATGTATTAAACATTCTCCGAGGGAAGTATTTTAATGGCCGCCACTGAAATGTTATCTTTACCGCCCCCCTCATTGGCTGCCGCTATTAAAGCGTCGACGGCCTGAGTTGGATTGTCGTCTGCTTTTTGTAGTTCAGTCAAGATTTGGTTATCTTCGACCATATTCCACAGGCCATCACTGCACAAAAGCAGCCAGTCACCGGGTGTAAGTTTTACTTCGGTGAAGGAGGGATTCAAGGTGGCATCCTGGCCAATTGCCTTGGTCAAGATGTGCTCAAATTTGCCTTCGGGAATATCAAATTTGGAACGTGATTCTTGCGTGCCAAACTGTACTTTCCAGGAGTCGTCCTGGGTGAGTTGCATTAAGGTTGATCCGCGAACCAAATACGCCCGGGCATCACCCACGTGGCTGATGTAAGCTACCGATGACCGAACCAGGGCCACCACAATCGTTGTCCCCATGTGACGCTTTTGCCCGGCTTCTTTGGCCGCATGGTAAACTGTTTTGTTGGCCTCTTCCACGGCCTCGATGATCATCTGGGTGACAATAGCCGGCAGGATCGGCTCAGTCTTCACCTTCAATTCAGACGTTATCAACTCGCCCACCGTTGTCGCGGCCATCTGGCTGGCCACCTCGCCCGCTTCGTGACCGCCCATACCATCGGCCACAATAAAAAGGCTGGTTGACTCATTCACCCACACAAAATCCTCGTTACGTCGGCGCCGGCGCCCCGTGTCGCTTTTGTATGCGGATACAATCGGCATCTTTAGCTCCTATTGCAACCATTATACCCTAAAACTGTATTTATTTCGAAATTGAGACTCGGCATAAAAGCCGTTTTTAGTGGAAATCCCCGGTCTGCGGCGCAATGCAACCTAACATTTAGGACGCACCCTGCCTGATTTTTGGGGATGGTAATATCAACAGTATAATTCATTGGTGTGTTTGCCAATAGTTTAAAGGTTGTATTCGAGTAAATGGTGTGATGAATGCCTGAATCACGGATGACCAATGGCGTATTACGTTTTGTGCCCTTTTTTCTGCTTTTTCTCTGCTTGTTGCTGGTCCTGTTGGGTTTGTCTACTTCCAATCCTCCCGGCGAAATCGAATTAGGCCCGCCGCAAACAGTGGTCACCGTTAACTCAAAGATGGGGGTTCATACCCGCCTGACGGATGAGGTTGAACCCTGGAAGATCAAACGCACCCTGGAGATGGTGCGCGAGATGGGCGCGCCGTGGATCGTAGAGTATTTTCCCTGGGCTTATCTTGAGCCGTTTCCCGGCCTTTTTGACTGGTCTCATAGCGACCTGGTTATTGACCACGCCAACCGGCAGGGCTTAACCGTTATCGCCCGCCTGGGATTGGTGCCGGAGTGGGCGCGTCCGGCTGACTCGGCATCTTCGTTTTTACCGCCCGAACGGCTAGCTGATTTTGGCGATTATGTTCAGGCTTTTGCCGACCGTTACGGCGACCGGGTAGCAGCCATCATCATCTGGAACGAGCCGAACCTGGCCCTGGAATGGGGGTTTCAGCCGGTTGACCCGGAGGGTTATACCAAATTGCTGGCGGTTGCTTACCAACGTGTGCAAGAGTCTAATCATCCCCATGTGCTGGTGCTGGGTGGCGCGCTGGCCCCCACCCTGGCTCCTCCCGGACACGACCAGGCCATGAATGACCTGGTTTATTTGCAAAAGATGCTTGATGCCGGAGCCGGGGAAGTGATGGATGGCCTGGCCGTGCATGCCTATGGCTGGAGCTTTCCCGCCGACGATCCGCCTGATCCGGAGATTATCAATTTTCGACGGGCCGAGTTGGCGCACTGGCTACTGGTGGACAATGGTTATGGCGACATGCTGATTTACATCACCGAAGGCGGCTGGAACGACCATCCTCGCTGGACGCGAGCGGTCAAACCGGCCCAGCGCATCGAAAACACCATTCGGGCCTACCACCTGGTGGCCAGCTGGCCCTGGACAGAAATGGCGGCCCTGTGGGCCTTTCGTTATCCCTGGCCCACGCGTACCTATTTGGACTACTTCACCTTTGTCACGCCCGATTTTGAACCCAAGCCGATTTACCTGGAAGTGCAGCGATATAGTCGCGGGGAGGAGATGGCGCCGTGAATCAGGGGTCAGGGGTTGGGGGCCGAAGGCCGGGGGCCGGAGGTTATGGAGCTCGTGTCATCCGGCAAATCTTACGTTTTAAGTGGCTTGTCTTGTTCACCTCCATCTTGCTGCTTGCGCTGGTCTTTTTGGGGTGGCAGTTTTGGGAAGGGAGTGATGACGATACGCTGGCGGAAATTCAACGGCGGGGCACGTTGCGGATCGGTCTGGATGCCAGTTTTCCTCCCTTTGAAATGATGGATGAAAATGGCCGGATAATGGGGTTAGACGTGGACATTAGCCGGGCCATTGCCGCCGATTTGGGAGTAGAGGCGGAGTTTGTCAATATTGGGTTTGATGGGCTTTACGATGCCCTCCTGGCCCGCCGGGTGGACATTATCATTTCTGGTCTGCCTTACGATCCTCGCTGGACGCAGGATGTGGCCTATAGCCGCAATTATTTTAACGCCGGGCAAATGTTGGTTACACGGGTTGGGGCAGAGTCCATCAACACCGTTCAGGACTTGGCCGGGCGTACCGTGGCCATTGAATGGGGAAGCCAGGCGGATATGGAAGGGCGACAACTGGCGGCCGAAATTGAGGACCTCACCCTGTTGCGCCGGGAGAGCGCCGCCGAGGTGCTAGAAGCGGTTTTTAATGGCCAGGCCGATGCAGCCATTGTCGATGCGGTTAGCGGGGCCAGCGCCTTTCCGCAGGGGCTGAAAATCATTACCTATTTGAGCAACGACTGGTATGTGGCTGCGGTCCACATCAAAAGCCAGGCGTTGCTGGCGGCGGTTGACCAATCATTGCTGCGGTTAGAGGAAAGCGGCAACATGGCCAGAATGCAGGCGGAGTGGCTGCACGGGCGGTGAAAAGCAGACAATTCGCTGTGTGGCCTGCAAGCGGTTTCAAAGTTTTATTTCTATTCTCCCTGACTGTTAACCTCTGCGACCATTGTGGTGTAGAGCGGTCCGAACCCGTTTTGTTGATAAAATTCCAGGGCATTCTTATTTCCAACTGCCGTGTATACCGTGAATACCTCACCGCCTTCCTGGCAAAGAAGACTCTGGCCTGAGCCAGCAGTTGGGTTGCAATTCTTCTCCGTCGGTAGTCTTTGTGAACCATCAAACCCGAAATATCACCAACCCTTTTTATCTTCCAATAAGCTGCTTGCGCCTGCACGTAGACCGTTATATATCCTCAAGGAAAATGAGATTGACTAATCCAACGACCAGGATTATCATCAGGTTTGCCCTACGAATAGCCGGGTTTGCTGAATCTGTACCAAAAAATAGATGAGGAGAATGTCATGACCCAGCAGGAAGTTTTCGGCCAGGCTCAGGCAAAGCCCCGAGTTTGGGAAATGATAGAGCTAGGTTTTGTGGCCCAGAATCAATATACCAATCCCTATCTCGATGTGGAAATGTGGGTTCAACTTAAAGGCCCCCACGGATTTGATAAACGAATTTACGGGTTTTGGGATGGGGGGCAATCCTTTAAAGTTCGGTTGGCGGCGACCGAGGTTGGCCATTGGACCTGGAAAAGCTACGCCTCACCGGACGATCCCGGACTGAGCGGCAAAACCGGCGAATTCGATGCCACGGGCTGGAGCGAGGCAGAAAAACAGGCAAATCCCAACCGGCGCGGTTTTATCAGGCCAACCGCTAATGGGCATGCCCTGGAATATGCCGATGGCACCCCCTTCTTTTTAATCGGCGATACCTGGCTGTCGGCTGCCACATGGCGGTATCCGTTGAGTGGTATAGAACCTGAATCGGATTATGTGCCGGGGCCGGGCATTACGTTTGAAGCGGCGGTTCAATATCGCAAACGCCAGGGCTACAATTCCATCAGTTTTATCTCCAGCTTTCCTAACTGGTATGTTGATGAATGGCCCAGAGCCGTTCAGGATGACGATGGCGTTTGGCTTCGCGACCCCTGGGTAAAAAGTGGGACCGACACGGCCAAAGACCAGCACGATGAAGCCGGCCACGTTCCTTTTCCGGTGCGGGGCGATGTCAAATGTGTGTCTGATTTTACCAAACTCAACCCCAAGTATTACCAAAGCCTGGACAAAAAAATGGCCTATCTGGCCCAAAATGGCTTTGTGCCGATGATCGAAACGATCCGACGAGACGTTGGCCCGGCCTGGAAAAAATACGGCGGTTGGCCGGATACGTACGTCAGATTTGTGCAATATCTGGCAGCTCGTTATGGGGCCTACAACATCATCTTCAGTAAAATCCACCAAGATTTGAATGTTGACGATGCCGGGCTTAAGGGCGAAGATTGGAATAAAGTCCTGGCGCTTCATCTGGAGCGTTACGGCCATATGCCCTACGGCCAACCTGTAACCTCCCTGGTTGACCATTCTACCCTGGTAACTTATGGCCTGGCCCCCTGGATCACCATGCACTCGGTGGGTAATGACCCCCGCACGCACCAGATTTGCGCGGCTATGGAGACAATTTTTGAGCTAGACCCGCCCTACCCCATGTGCAATCTGGAACCCTACTACACCGACTGGCAAGAAAGGAATGTGCACGGAGAGAGACCGCCAACCAATTCTGATCGGGATAACTACTTTGCCCGCGCTCAGATGTACGGGAGTGTGTTATCGGGCGGTTTGGTGGGGCACGTACACGGCACCTCGGGATACGATGGCAATACAACCGGCGAGCCGGAAGCTGAAAGTGGCCGACCCTATATCTGGGAGGCCCTCCAATTCACCTCGGGCGCGCAGATGCAGCATTTAAAAACCGTCATCCTGTCCGAGGGCGCCCGCTATCAAAATTTGCTGCTGGCAACCGTTGATGTCAATCCCGCCAAGTCGCCCGGCAGTTTTGAGGATGGACTGGACGGCTGGTCTTTTATGATGCGCACCACCGACAAACGCCTGGCCTTTCTTTATTTTGAGAGAGGCACTGAGCGCGCCCATTTAAAAAATATGGTTGCGTTTGCAATCTATAATCTGGTCTGGTTTGACCCCAGAACCGGCGCCTGGCTGGAACCGGTGAGCATTGAGACTGATTCCCAGGGGCAGATGCGCCTGCCGGTTTTCCCCGGGGGGAAAGATGAAGCGATTGAGGATTGGGCGCTAAAAATAACCCTGTTCCAGGCGACTGGCCCATAATACAAAACTCAATCAAAAGAATCAGAATGGTTAGGACTGTCTGCCTATATCGGCCTCGTCTTTCATAAGCTGATTTTGCAGGTTTTCCATTTGCCAATAAACCCCTTTGGCCTGTAACAGTTGGTGATATTGGCCCTGTTCCACAATGTGCCCGGCTTGCAGCACCAGGATTTCGTCGGCTGCTGCCAGCCCCACCGGCCGGTGGGTGATAAGAAGGGTAGTGCGGTTTTGCATCAAGGCGGAGATGGTTTGCATCACCTCCCGCTCTACCAGGGGGTCCAGATTGGCTGTAGGCTCGTCCAAAATCAGGATGGGGGCGTTCTTCAGCAACGCTCGGGCGATGGCCAATCGTTGGCGCTCGCCGCCGCTCAAACGCAGGCCCTGCTCACCAATCCAGGTGTCGTAACCTTGGGGCAGAGTTTGGATGAAGCCGTGGATTTGGGCCTGGCGCGCGGCCCGGATTACCTCCTCATCGGTGGACTCGGGTCGCGCCAGGAGCAGGTTTTGTTTGATGGTGCCGTTAAACAGGTGCGTTCGCTGTGAAACCACGCCGATGAGTTGGCGCACGTCCTCTGGTTGGTATGCCCGCAAATCGTGTCCCCCCAATTTTATTTCCCCGGTTTGGTATTCCCAGAATCGTAGTAACAGATTAACCAGGGTCGATTTGCCCGCTCCACTTGGCCCCATAACGGCCAGTCGTCTACCCTGGGGCAGATTGAAACTGATCCCCTTGAGCGCGAGCGGGTCCTGGGCATTGTAGCGAAAGGATAGATTTTTGACCACCAGACCAAAATCTTGTGGCCGGGGTGAGGGGGTGGATGGATCGGGTACCACCGGCTCGGCATCGACAATTTCAAAGAGCCGTTCAGCGGCGGTCAGGCTGCCCTCCAAATGTTGCCAGGTTTGGGGCAGGGGCAAAACGGCCTCAAAGCTGGCCATCACGGCCAGAACCAGGACCGCCAGATAAACACCGTCTAATTTTCCTGTGCTAACTAACGGAATAGCCAACAACAGCATCGCCAGGGCGGCCCAGTTGGTCAGCAGGCCAGACAAGGCGGTATACAGGCCCGTAATTCGGGCCATCCGATTTTGCAGGGTGACCAGTTCCTGGCTCAGTTGTTGGACGTATTGCTGGTGGCGGTCGGCGCGACCGGTGGTGAGCAGATCGGCCCCGCCCTGAATGCCGTCAATTTGAGCGGCGCCCAATTTGGCGCGGGTGGTCATCAGCCGTTGGCCCATCCCCCGGCTTAGCAGGCGAGTCAACAGGGGTATTCCCATCCCGGCCAACAATAAAAAAATCAGGGTAATTACGGCCAGCCGGAGGTCAAACGAAGCTAACAAAACGCACATCAACACCGTCACCAACCCGGCCACCACCAGCGGGGCCATCACCCGCACGTAAAAATGCTCCAGACTGTCGATGTCGGCCACGATGCGGGCCAGTAAATCACCACTATGATACCGCATCAGCCGGGCCGGGGCCAGCGGTTCCAGCCGCCGGTAGAACCACACCCGCAGCCGGGCCAGCAGGCGAAAGGTGACCTGGTGTGAGACGTAGCGTTCCAGATAACGAAACACGCCCCGGCTCAGGCCAAAGAAGCGCACCCCCACAATGGCCACTTGCAGCACGGCAATCGAAGGCCGCAGCGCCGCCCTGGAGATGATATAGGCTGAGGTGGCCAGCAGGCCAATGCTGCTGCCAATGGTGGCAAAACCCAGCAGCGCGGCCAGAGTGATCCACCATTTAAAGGGGGTTGTGAGTTTGAGTAGGCGCAGGAAGGTTTTCATCGTTGATGTTCTGATATACCTCCATAAGCCGCAACCAGCCGATGATACAGCCCCCCTCCGCTTACAAGCGCATGGTGGGCGCCGCTTTCCACAATTTTACCCTTATCCATCACCAGAATCTGGTCGGCGTTAACTACCGTGTTGAGCCGATGGGCGATGATGAGGACGGTGCGGCCTTGCAGCAGCCGTTCGATGGCCGCCTGAATCTGGCGTTCGTGTTCGGGGTCCAGATTGGCGGTGGCCTCGTCTAAAATTAGAAAAGGCGCGTTTTTTAAAAAAACGCGAGCCAGGGCCAGCCGTTGGGCCTGGCCGCCGCTCAGGCGGAGGCCGCGCTCGCCAATGAGGGTGTCGTAGCCCTGCGGCAGAGTTTCAATAAAGGAAGTGGCGGAGGCCAGTTGAGCCGCTTGTATAACTTCTGCTAAACTGGCCTCGGGCCGGGCCAGACGAATATT
This sequence comes from Anaerolineae bacterium, assembly GCA_016926805.1. GTDB lineage: Bacteria > Chloroflexota > Anaerolineae > 4572-78 > J111 > JAFGNV01. The sequence continues at coordinate 2,862 of JAFGNV010000045.1, read as the reverse complement.
TTCGGCGATGGTGCCGTAAAAGAGATGGGGCTGTTGCGGCACCCAGGCCAGTTGCGCCCGCCAGCCTGATAAATCGAGGGCTGAAAGAGGGGCGCCATTGACCGTAATGCTGCCCTGTTGCGGGTCAATAAAACGCAGAAGCAGATGCGCCACCGTACTTTTGCCCGCCCCGCTCGGTCCAACCAGGGCGATCTTTTGACCGGGGGCAATGGTCAACGAAACGCCGTTGAGCGCCGGGCGCAGGCCGTCGTCGTAGGCGTAATGAACGTGACTGAATTGTATACTGAAGGATGATGGCAAAAGACCGGTCAGTTTTTTGAAACCTGACCGGTCTTTGATGGCGATGGGCAATGGCGTGTCCAATATCTCAAAAATACGGTTGGCCGCGGCCAGGCCCGCCATCCCGGCGTGGAAGCGCGCCCCCAGCATGCGCAACGGGAGGTAGAATTCTGGAGCTAAAATGAGGATAAAGAGCGCGTCGGCAAAGATCAGGCGGCCATACAGCAGCCGCAAGCCGATTTCTACGGCCACGATGGCGGTACTCAACGTGGCCACCCATTCCAGCACCAATGCGGAAAGAAAAGCTACCCGCAACACGCTCATGGTGGTTTGCCCCAAACGATAACTGAGGCGGCGAATGGTTTCGGCTTGTTCGCGGCTGCGGCCCAATATTTTCAACGTGGTCAAACCTTGCAACACATCCAAAAAATGGGCGCTCATCCGGCTGAGGGTCGTCCATTGCCGCCGGGTCATCTTGTCGGCCAGGTTGCCGATGAGAATCATAAAGATTGGAATCAAGGGAGCGGTGAATAGCAAAACGAGACCCGTGGTGAGGTCCAGGGGAAAAACAACGGCCAGAATGGTCAAAGGAACCAGCGCCGCGACAGCCAGTTGGGGGAGATACTGGCTAAAGTAGGCATCCAGCGATTCGATGCCTTCGACGGCGGTGTTGGCCAGTTCACCGCTGCGCTCGCCGTGAGCGTAGGTGGGACCGAGTGCCAGCAGGTGGGCGGTGAGGCGGTTTCGTAAATTGTTTTTTACCTGTCCGGCCAGGCGCTGGGCAGTTACTTCGCTGCCCCAGGTAAAAGCAGCCCGCAGGAGACTCAGGCCGAAAAACATCAGCAGCAATGACTGCACTTCGGCTAAAGTATGCTGTTCCAAGAAAACGCGATTGATGACCTGGCTCAGATAGTACGCCTGTCCAACCAGAAGAATGCCCCCCAACAGGTTCAAGATGACGGTCAATAGAAAATCAAATTGAGCCAGCCGGGTTTGTTGGACGAGCCGCCTGTTGACGGTTGTTACCTGGAGACGCGGCGAATCATCCATCTTTCTGCGTTTTCAAGCTTTTCAAATCGCCCGTACCGGCGATAAAGTTCGTGCGCGTCACGGGTGGCGAGGATGAATAACCTCATCTCGTGTAAGTCGGGGTGGACCATGATGCACTCGACCAGCCATTTACCCAATTGCTGCCTTCGGTGCGATTCCAGAATGAAGACATCGCACAGCCAGGCAAAGGTGGCGTAATCGGTGACCACCCGACCAAAGCCGACCTGTTGTCCGCCTTGATGATACACCCCAAAGCACAGCGAGTGTTCAATCGACTTTTCTACCACGGTTATGGCGCGTCCTTGCGCCCAGTATGATCTCTGGCTCAGATATTCGTGAATGGTATTGAGATCTAGTTTGGTTTTATCGGTGCTAATCACATAGGGGTCACGTTGATATTCAATGGCGTTCATCAGCCTCTCCAGGTTGGGGTTGAAAAGATAAAGCGTGGCACGATAAATGTATCACGCCCTTTTTATTACGCAATTTGCGGGCCTGGTTTAATTCATTACGGCCCGACCAACCCCCCGATAGGTTAAAAAATTTATCGCCAATTATTAGTATTCCAACTCTGTCTCGCGGCCAATCCGCTGGCGAAAGACCCAGTAAGTCCAGCCCTGGTAAACCAGCACAAGGGGCACAAATATCAGGGCCACAAAACTCATTACGGTGAGGGTGTAGGGACTGGAAGAGGCGTTGTAGATGGTCAGGCTCCAGGCGGGATTGAGGCTGGAGACCATGACCCGCGGGTACAGGGCGATAAAGATGGTCAGGGTGGAGAAGGCGATGGTCAGGCAGTTCATCACAAAGGCCCAGCCAGGCCGGTTATGGTGGATGAACCAGCCCGCCGCCAACAGGGCGCCGCCAGCGGCCAGGGGAATGATGCCGGGGTTGACGCCCAGGCGGGTAAAAGCATCGGTGGCAAAGTAGGTGGCAATGACAAAGGCAAAAACCAAAACTGTAGCTACCGGCCCGACCTTTTTGGTGGCGGCAATGGCTCGCGCGTCAAGGCCGTCTTTGGTTTTAAGGGCCAGGAAAATGGCCCCTTGCAACGTGAAAACGGCCAGGGTAGTCAGCCCGCCAAGCAAGGCGTAGGGATTGAGCAGGTCGAAAAAAGTGCCAACGTAAATCATTGCTTCGTCAATCTTTACCCCGCGCAGCAGGTTACCCAGGGCGATACCCCATAGTAAGGCCGGAACAAAACTGCCGCCAAAGAGACACCAGTCCCAGGTATTGCGCCAGCGGGGATGTCTATCTTTGCTACGAAACTCAAAGGCCACGCCGCGGAAAATCAGGGCAAAGAGCATCAGCACCAGGGCCAGGTAAAAGCCGCTGAACATGGTGGCGTACCAGTGGGGAAATGCGGCAAAAATAGCCCCCCCTGCCGTGATGAGCCAGACCTCGTTGCCGTCCCAGAAGGGGCCAATGGTGTTGATAACCATCCGACGTTCCTGATCGTTTTTGCCCAGGAAGGGCAGCAGAATACCCACCCCAAAATCAAAGCCTTCCAGGATAAAGTAGCCAATAAACAGA
>JAFGNV010000044.1 GCA_016926805.1 Anaerolineae bacterium | reverse complement strand
GCTACTTTGGGATTATTGTTAGCCATTTCGGCGGGCGCATTGGTTTATGTGGGAGCTTCTCACTTACTTCCGGCAGTTGAAAGAGAGAACAAAAATTATAGTGTTCTGGCCTTGGCCGCCGGGGTGCTCGTCGCCATCATCATCGTTTTGGCTAAGGCCTAGTGCAGTTGGGCGTAAGTAACTCGGCAGTCACTACGAGTATCAGCGCCCAACTGCTTAAGTATTTCGCGGCAGGCGGTTATCTATATCAGGTTCCAGACCAAAATGCAGAAAGGAATAACCGTCTACTCATTTACGCCGCGAAACACTAACCGAGCAACTTTTGTTCTACAGTGAAGGGGATTTGAGGATTGAGAGTGAACGGGTTCAGACGCAGGATTTATCGGAGTAGCGGGGCGTTCTTCAAAGACCTCCATGGAATCATGTCTCGACGCCAAGAGATACGTTCGTTGATGCAAGGGGAAATAATTGAGCCAGCGTTTCGCGAGCGATTGATGCTGGTGGTAACAAATGTTAATGAGTGCCGTTATTGCTCGTATGCTCATGCAAAGGGAGCATTATCGGAAGGAATTTCTGAGGAGGAGATTGAGGCTTTGGGACATGGCATGTTTGAAGGGAGTCCGGCGGAGGAAGTACCGGCCTTGTTGTATGCTCAACACTGGGCAGAGACAGACGGCGAACCTGAAGCGGAGGCTCGCGCACGTGTTGTGGCCCGGTACGGCGAGAAAGTTGTGGAAGCGATTGAGTTGGCGCTGCGGATGATTCGCATGGGGAACTTGTCCGGAAATACTTTTGACTACATTTTGTATCGGGTGTCGTTTGGGCGGTTAGGTGCAGGTAACTAAGATTGGTGAGGTGTATTTTGGCCAAAGCAGAGATTAATGCCGGAATTTGTGGCTTTAAGACGATAGTTGATGTGCGGATGAATGGCACGCACTGTGATGTTTCAATCAGGAGTGATTGCGCTGCCATCCGGCAACTGGCGGAGGTTTTAACCCGGGTTAATCCGTATCGAGAATTTACCTTCAGGGGTGAAGGGCCGGAAACGTATCAATTAGCCTTTGAATATTGCTCTCACGCTGCCTGTCCGGTGCCAGTAGGCATTATCAAAGCTATTGAAATTGAAGCAAAATTGGCCCTCCCCGCCGATGTAACGATCAAACTATCCAAATCTGAAGACTGATTTGCTTCAGTGATGGCTCACATTGAAGGCATTGTTATTGAAGGCATTGTTATTGAAGGCATTGTTATTGTCAATTGGCCTATTCAGACTACGATATCAATCGAACTTATTCCTATTTTGTTGATTGAATCTGCAACTCAGTGTAAGCGCAAAAGAAACACTGCGCCTATCAACAGCACGACCCGTCCCTGATGGTCGCGATAGCTGAAGCGCTGCGCTTTTCTTTTGAACGACCAAGCTCAATAAATAAGTCTCACAATTAACCTAATCCATAGGAATCTGGCTATTGTTCGGCCTAAATAAGCCCTGCTATAGATCCAATAGAGCCAGTTTTTCGCGGAGTATGGTACGATGATAGAGTTCTTACAGAATTTTGATCCAATCGTCCAAACGCTTTTTGGCACAGGCTTCACCTGGGCCATGACAGCGTTTGGGGCAGCCATAGGGTTCTTTGGCAAAGAGTTGAGTCAAAAACTTCTGGATTGGATGCTTGGCTTTGCCGCTGGGGTTATGATTGCCGCCAGCTATTGGTCGCTTCTGGCACCGGCCCTGGAGATGGCCAGTAGCCAAGACGTACCAGCCTGGCTGCCGGTGGTGGCCGGTTTTTTGGTTGGCGGTATTTTTTTGCGAGGGCTTGATAAAGTTCTGCCCCATCTCCATATCAGCGCGCCGTTATCGGAGGCAGAGGGGATGCAAACTACCTGGCAGAGGACAACCTTGCTGGTTCTGGCCATTACCTTGCATAACATCCCCGAGGGCCTGGCCGTGGGAGTGGCCTTTGGCGCAGCCGCCGCTGGTCTGCCTGCCGCTACGGTAACTGGGGCGGCAGCTCTGGCGATAGGGATTGGCATTCAGAACTTTCCAGAAGGCCTGGCCGTGTCTATGCCGCTGCGAAGGGCAGGGTTGTCTCGGGTAAAAAGTCTTTGGTATGGACAACTATCGGCTGTGGTTGAACCCGTTGCCGGCGTCATCGGCGCTGTTGCCGTACTGGCCTCGCGAACAATCCTACCCTATGCCCTGGCCTTTGCCGCCGGAGCAATGATTTTTGTGGTAGTAGAGGATTTAATACCGGAATCTCAATGCCGCGGCCACACCGATTTAGCCACGATGGGGGCAATGATTGGTTTTGCCGTCATGATGGCCCTAGATGTGGCCTTTGGTTAGGCTACATTTTTTGGCAATGGGGAATTTATCAGTCGCGATTTTCGGAAGTCAACGCTTCAAAGCCGGACACAATGTCGAGGAGTTCTTCGGTAATGGACCGCTGGCGCTCTTGATGAAATTGGGTGTGAAGTTCGTCCAACTGCTCCTCGATATTTTTTTCGGCGGCCTGCATCGAGGCCAGGCGGCTGGCGTTTTCGCTGGCCAGGGACTCGGCCAGCGATTGGTACAAAGCCACAAAAAAATGTTGCCGGATCAAGGCTGAGAATAACGATTCCCAATCCATCGTAAACGTGGGCAAAACTCTGGTAGACCACGGTTTTTGCTGCAAACGTTTCAGCCAGGCCAGGTTAATCGGCAACAGATAGACCATGTTGGGTTCATAGTTGGCGGCAGGCCGGGGCCGATTGTGGAAAATGACAACCCGATCCAGGTTTTGCTGCTCGCGCCAATTTTCTATCCACACCAACAACTCTTGCACCAGGGGTGTAATGCCGGCGATTGAACTGGGCACTGAAAAAGACTGGCTGATAGGCTGCCGGGCGGCGCTTAGCCGGGCCGTCATTCGCAGCCCCACCGACAACAGTTTTCGGTTTTCCGGTCCAATCTGAAGTTCATTCATTTTGTCCAGCGCATAAGTAATCACCTGCTCATTAAAGCGGCCCACCATGCCCTGGTCGGAGCCAATTACCACCGCGCCCAGTCGCTCACCGGCGGGAGAATGGGTCAGGCCGACAGGAACGGAACGCTCGCTCAACACAATTTGCAGCCCCATCTCGATGGTATGGCTATAGTCGGCCAGGGCTTCAACCGCCTGCTCGTATTGCCAGATGTTCGCGGCGGCCAGCGCCTTCATGGTTTTTACCACCGATTGCAGATCTTCGGCGCTTTGGATTTTTCGCCGGAGGCTTTCAAGCGTTGGCATTGGTCTCGTTGCTTTCTATGTTCTCGTTTTCGTTATAAGTTGAGCTGATGGTCCGCCTGACGATTTTTAAGACGGTTTCCCGTTCTTCATCTTCCAGGGCGTCACCACTCTGAATCCGCTGGTACAAATCTGGGGCTTGCTCAACAAAAACCTGGCGCACTTTTTCTTCTACCCGGCTAACCTGGGCCAATGGCAAATGGTCAAAAATACCCTCTATCACGGCCAGTAACACGGCAATTTGCTCGGCCACGGGGATGGGGTCGTATTGCGTTTGCTTGAGCACTTCGCGCACCCGGCGACCCCGTTCCAGGGTTTGCCGGGTTTCCTCGTCAAGTTGCGTGCCAAAGCGGGCAAACGCCTCCAATTCCTCAAACTGAGAATAAGTTAAGCGCAAATCACCGGCCACGGCCCGGTAGGCACTGAGTTGAGCCTTGCCGCCCACCCGCGAGACCGAACGGCCCACGTCCACCGCCGGCAGCACCCCCTTTTGAAACAGTTGCGGCGAGAGATAAATCTGGCCATCGGTAATGGAGATGAGGTTGGTAGGGATGTAGGCCGAAATATTTTGGGCCTGGGTTTCAATGATGGGCAGCGCGGTTAAAGACCCGCCGCCATATCGCCAGCGCAGGTGGGTTGAACGCTCGAGCAGGCGGGAATGAATGTAAAAAATATCCCCCGGATAGGCTTCGCGGCCGGGAGGGCGGCGCAGCAGCAGGGAGAGTTCGCGGTAGGCCCGGGCGTGGCGGGTTAAATCGTCGTACACAATTAATACATCCCGGCCCTGCTCCATAAAATATTCGGCCATACTGGTCGCCGCGTAGGGAGCCACAAACTGCAACCCGGCCGGGTCTTTACCGGTGGCCACCACCACCAGGCAATAGTCCAGCGCCTGACGCTCGCGCAAATCGGCAATGACCTTGGCCACGGCCGAGTCGCGCTGGCCAATGGCGCAGTAAACACACAACACGTCTTTATCCTTTTGATTGAGGATAGCATCCAGCGCAATGGCCGTTTTGCCGGTTTGCCGGTCGCCCAAAATCAGTTCGCGCTGGCCGCGTCCGATGGGAATTAAGGCGTCAATCACTTTGAGGCCGGTCTGGAGGGGCATCGTGACCGGGGCGCGATCCATCACCGAGGGAGCGTCTCGTTCGATGGGACGCCGGTCGGTGGTGCGGATTGGCCCGCCCTCATCCAGGGGGCGGCCCGCCGCATCTACAATGCGGCCCAAGAGAGCCTCACCCACGGGCACGTCAAAAACCCGCCCGGTCCGATACACTTCATCCCCGGCTTGCAGCGTTTCGCCCCGGTTCAGCAAAATCACGCCGACTTCTGAGGGGGTCAGATTAAAGGCCAGGCCCAGGATGTCGCCGGGGAAACGAACCAACTCGTCGGCCTGCACTTCCGGCAAACCACTGACGCGGACAATGTCGTTGCCCACGTATTCAACCCGGCCTATCTCTTCCAGGGCGAGTTGGGCCTGATAATTTTCTAAAACCTCTTCAAAGTGGGACAGGGTATCATCCAGCGCTGTTTTGAGCACATCCTGATCAAACTTCATCGGTTTCAGCCCCTTTTTGCTGACTTCTTGGTTGGAGTTCTTCCTCTAGAGTTCTGGCTAAATTTCTCTCTAACGTAGCCAGGTAATGTTCCAGACTCCAGCCAACCTTATGGCCGTTTGTCCTCAGCTCGATACCGCAAATTAAATCCGAAGAAGTTTCAAAATGACCCTCAAGCTTGCCGTCAAATTGATTTTGCAAAATGTCCAGCAGATTCAGGCGGGTTTCCTGGGGTATCTCGAAAACGCTGGCAATGGTCATGGCCTCAACCGAATTCTGCAACGACTCGGCAATGGCTGCGCGGGTTTCATCGTCCAGATTTTTGAGCCGTTCTATAAAAACTTCAATCATTTGCTGCTCCAGCCTGGCATTGGCCAGGTCGGCCAGCGCCCGGCGACTTAAGGCATAGGTTTGTTGGCCGGTTCGCTGGCGCAGTTCGCGCAAAAACGACTCCTGCTCGCGCCGGAGGGTTTCGCGCCATTGTTGTTTGGCCTCCTCTACTTCCTCGTGCGCTTGTTGGAGCAAAGTTTTGCGCCGTTCTCCGGTTTCCTGTTTGGCCTGATTTAACAGTTCTTCCCGCCGCGCCTCTAATTCTTCCTGTTGAGAGCGATACGATTCGGCCTCTTGCCTCGCCTCCTCAGCCTTCTGATTGGCCTCTTTAAAACGATTGACGATTTTGGCCTCGCGTTGGTTGGCCACGCCAATGATACGGTTGTACAAAAAATATTTGAGCAAAGCGACCAAGATCAAAAAATTGATGATTTCAGCTACAACCGTGAACCAGTCAATTTGCACAGGTTAGCCTCCTCCTGAAATTTGATTCCAAAAGGGGTTAAAGAAAATCAGGATCATTGAAACCAGAAAACAGTAAATGGCGGTCGACTCAATTAAGGCCATGCCCACAAACAGGGTGCGGGTAATGGTGTTTGACTCGTCCGGCTGCTGGGCAATGGCCCGCAACGCCTCGGCCACTGCCCGGCCCTCGGCAAACGCCGGTCCGATCGAGCCAAGGGCAATGGTGAGGCCGGCCACAATCATTGAAGTCAAGCCAATTATCGCGGTAGTATCCATTTGTTTATGCCTCCGTATTGATATGGTTACGATTCATTTCTTTCTTATTGTTCTTCTTCCTGCTGCGTGCGGGCAGCAGAGGCGATAAACACCATCGCCAAAATAGCAAAGATGTAAGCCTGAATCTGACCAATGAGCAGCCCAAAGCCTTCAAAAAGAACCGGCACAAAAAGCGGCGCAATGCTCAACAACAGCGCCGCAATCAGGCTGCCGCTCATCACGTTGCCAAACAGACGGATGGCCAGAGCCAGGGTGCGAGAAAATTCACTGATAATGTGAAACGGCAGCAGAATGGGCGAGGGTTGAATATACCGCTTCAGATATCCTATCAAACCACGCTCCATAATGCCGTACACCGGTACGGCAAAGAAAACACATATTGCCAGCGCCGACGTGGTAGACAGCGAACCGGTGGGCGCTTGATAGCCCGGCACAATACTTAAAAAGTTTGAGACAGAGATAAAAAGAAACAGGGTGCCAATAAACGGTAAGTAACGGCTGGCCTCCTGGTTGGCTACCTGGCGAATCTCGTTTCTGATGGCAAACACCACTACTTCCAACAAACTTTGCCAGTGAGAGATTTTTACGCCGGTGGACAAATTACGAGTCACCAACCAGGCCCCGCCTACCAGAATAATCATCATCAGCCAGGTAAACACAATGGTGGCGTTCAGATTGATCGGCCCCCATTGCCAGTAAACAATGTTATCGGGGGTGATGGTCAGGTCCATCTTTGTCCGTCCTTATTCTTGGTTGGCTCCAACCTCCCATAACTAATCAATATCATCCGCACCACAAAAAAACCGGCGATAGCCACTAACAATCTTTCCCAACGACCCGCAGCCGCCAGGTAAAAGCCGGCCAAACTCACCCCCGTGCGGCCCAAAAAACTGACTATCATCAATACAGCGGGGCGCCGGGCATCAGGAATTTGACGGGTGGTCAACCACAGGCCGCCAAAGAAAAATAGGCCCAGGCCAATGCCTGCCATTAAGGGGAGAAGGTAAACATAAACCTCATTCATTATTTTTCTCCTCTCGTTTCATTTTATCCACTTCTTGTCTGACCCACTGCCACGCGCCCAAACAGCCAATGGCCAGACCAACCATCAAAAAAGTCAACGTCCAGGAAATAGAAGCGTGGGGCCAGTGGGCGTCGAGCCAGAGGCCCAGGAGGACACCCAACAGGGTGGGAAGACCGACCGACCAGCCCACCATGCCCATTGCGCCCAGGCCAAACCAGAGGGGATGTCTCTTTTCGCGACGGGCACGCTGTCTGCGTTCCGCCGACTCACCTATTTTTTTAGAAAAATCTGTCTGCATTTCCTGGCATTTTTGGGGTTGGGTCATAGCGCGTGCGCTTCTTCTAATTCCATAAATTGTTGAATAAAGTTAGACTCCAACCGGGCCAGAGCGGTGCGCTCCTTTTTTTCGTGCTCATCTAACATTTGAAACTGCTCTTTAACGGTTTGTTTTAATTGCTCTAAATCATTACTGCGAACAACGTTGCGGGTTGAAACCAACACGTTTTTTCCATATTTCACCAATATCCCCCCATCAACGGCCAAAAATACTTCGTCGGCTGTTTCTGCCAATTCAAAGGATAAGAGGCCAGGCGCGAGGGCGGCCACAAAGTCAACGTGTCGCGGCAACAGACAAAACGAGCCGTTTTCGGCTTGGGCGGTAACTTTGGTGACTTCTTCCTCTACAAATATCTGAGCGGGACACAATACTTTGAGCTTCATCATGGCTCTACCTCGCCAATAGCCCCAATCATGTATAAATCCTGTTCGGCATAATCAGCGAACTCATCGTTCAAAATGCGCTCGCAGCCTTCAATCGTTTCGGCCAGAGTAACCAGTTTACCCTGCTGGCCCGTAAACTGCTCGGTGGTGAAAAAGGGTTGGGTTAGAAATCGCTCCAGCCGCCGGGCGCGGTGGACGGTCTGTTGGTCAGCCTCAGATAATTCTTCTAAGCCCAGCATGGCGATAATGTCTTTGAGTTCTTGGTAATTGGCCAGGGTCTGCTGGATTGCCCGGGCCACCTGATAATGTCGCTGGCCGACAATGCGGGGCAGCAACATTTTAGAGCCAGATTGCAGCGGATCGAGCGCAGGATAAAGCCCCTGACTGGCCCGGTCGCGAGAAAGCACAATAGAGGCCGAGAGATGGGTAAAGGTGTGGACGGCGGCAGGATCGGTAAAATCGTCGGCGGGCACGTACACGGCCTGCACCGAGGTAATGGCCCCCCTTTTCGTGCTGGAAATCCGCTCCTCCAATTCGGCCAATTCGGTGCCCAAGGTGGGTTGGTACCCCAACCGCGATGGGAGATTACCCATCAAGCCCGACACTTCTGAACCGGCCTGGATAAAACGGAAGATGTTGTCAATCAAAAGCAGCACATCCTGTCTGGCTTCGTCTCGAAAATATTCAGCCATGGTCAGGGCGGCGTGTCCCACCCGAAATCGGGCGCCGGGCGGTTCGTTCATCTGGCCAAAAACCATCACCGTGTTTTCGAGCACGCCCGCTTCTTGAATCTCACGGTAAAGTTCCTCGGCCTCGCGCACACGTTCGCCGATGCCACAAAAAATACTAATACCCTCGTGCCGACTGACCATGTTGTTAATCATTTCGGTTATGAGGACAGTTTTACCCACCCCGGCCCCACCAAACAAACCAGCCTTGCCACCCCGCTCTAGAGGCGTCAACAGGTCAATGGCTTTAATGCCGGTCTCTAGAATTTCCGACTCGGTCACCCGCTCGGATAGGGGCGCCGGCCTTTGATGAATAGAGCGCCGCTCGCCATTCTCCAGCGGTTCCTTTTCATCAATCGTTTCACCAAACATATTGAATATCCGTCCCCGCACATCTTGCCCAACTGGCACGCGCAACGGATGGCCTGTATCGGTTACCATGGCGCCTCGAGCCAAACCCTGGGTGGGGGTCAAGGCAATGCCGCGGACGGTCTGGGCGTCAAGATGACTGACTACTTCGATGATGATGCTGGCTTCGTCGCCGACCGTGAGTTGGTTGTGGAAATTGGGCAGCATGTGACGAGGAAAGTGAATGTCGATCACACTGCCGCGAACCGAAACCACTCTTCCTTTATTATTGGCATTATTGTTCATAACTATATGTTGAACCGTTGATTTCTCCTTCTCATCGTATCATCTTTAGGCGTTGTCTGCCTACACTAAATAGGGCGATTTTTTAAGCCCCAAAGAGTGATCTTTTGATAGTTCTATTCACTCCTTTTCACAGATAAATATAGCTCACCTGGGTGAGGACTTTTTGTCGAACCTAGTTATAAACGGCGCCAAAAGATAACTCGCTTTATCGAAGCAAAATCGCCCAGATCAGTATGGGCGGAAATCATCTGAAATGATACACTGAAAATATAAGGAGTATGAGCAATGTTACGTAGTGTAAAAGAACTGAACGGTTATACTATCCAGGCCACAGACGGCAGGATTGGTAAGGTATCTGGATTTTATTTTGATGATGCGATGTGGACCATTCGTTATCTGGTGGTGGATACCGGCCCCTGGCTGTTTGGCCGCAAAGTGTTGATTACCGCGTTGGCCCTGGGCCAACCGGATTGGGCCTCACACCTGCTGCCGGTAGGTCTTACCAAAGAACTTGTGGAAAGCAGCCCGGATATTGACCTGGCCCGGCCGGTTTCGCGCCAGCTTGAAGTCAAACTCCACGAACATTACGATTGGCAGCCTTATTGGTGGGCGCTCGCGCAAGGGGCCGTGCCTCCCCCAAGCAAAGTCCAGAAAGAAGTGGTCAGAGTGGCCGAGGGCGACCCCTACCTCCGCAGCACCCAGGAAGTTGTTGGTTATCACATCGCCGCTCTCGATGGTGAGGTTGGTCATGTGGAGGATTTTATTGTTGATGATGAAACCTGGGCAATCCAGTATATGGTGGTGGATACCCGGAATTGGTTACCCGGCAAAAAAGTACTGGTGGCACCGGCGTGGATTGAAAAAGTGGAATGGGCCGAGTCAAAGGTTTACGTGGATCTTCACCAGGAAACGATCAAAAATAGTCCAGAATATAATCCCTCAGCGCCGGTTAATCGAGCGTATGAGGAAAGGCTCTACGACTTCTATGGCCGGCCTAAATACTGGTAGTGAGTGACCGGGGCTAAATTTGCTGGCTAAAAAGCTGCCCCACCCCAACTGCAGCGTAGAGCCGCCAGACTCACCAGAATCATGACGGCGTCTACCGTGAATCTCTTTTCTCAGGTCTTACCTTTCGGTGAATCAGGTAAGCGTTACCTGCGACAGGGGCGCATTTGAGACATTGCGGAGGATGGCGACCAGAATCCAGAGGGCGAACAGGCCCAAAACAGCAAACCCGGCGATAGGGCCAATGATTTCGCCGGTCGTGAACGACACTCCAACCAATGTTTGACTGATTGACTGGGCCACAATCATTGGGGCTAACATCACCTCAAGGACGAGCAGTGAACAGGCGATAAGGTAGCCCGGCGCTGCGCGGCGGAGAATCAATACACCGGCTAAAAAAGTAGTCGGGGTAATCAGGCCCAGGTCCAACACATCGGTGACTTTGGTGGTATAGCTGCCTAGCAGGTTGGGCGGTTTGTTTTGGATCAACGCGCTCAACAACGGGCCGAGCCATACCACAAGCGTTACCAAACCGCTGGCAAACATAAAGATGGCGGGGCCACGGCGCGGCATATCGCCGGAAAAGCTGGCCGCGAGCGCCTGAAGGTCAAAAACGGTAAATACGCGCACCACGGCAAAAAAGCTGGCTGAGAAAAGCGCAATATAGACCAGAAACATGGTGTTGTAGGCGGCCGCCAGCGCCAGCGAGGCATAGACATAGAGAAAGTAAACCAGCGCGCCGGTCAACAACAGCCCCCCGCGCAGCGAGCCACGGCGGTAAAGCAAAAGGAAGAGTAGCAACATGGGCACGCCCGCCAGCAGGGTCAACGCATCTGTTCCCCTGAACCCCGCGCCGGTAAAGAGCGTATCGTAACAATACAATCCCTGTCCATACATCTGAACTGTCTCGCCCCGAAGGGTGGTAAAAGAGAAGGGACTGCCTCCAGCCTGCCAAAAGAGGCCCGTGCCGGCGGCCAACAGCGCCAACACGGCAATCAGCCACGAAAGCCAGATGACAGTGTTTGATACTTTCATAAAAAATATTCCTTCCATTAATGATTGTCATGCCTATCCCGGTTCAGTTGGACAAACGTATTTAATTACTCAAGGCCGCCCATAGCCGGCGCACAGAGAACGACTCCCCGCTGAGCAATGTTTGCGCCCGGAACAAGCGCGCCATCAGCCAAACAACGCCGATCCCGGTGAGCGCTAATAGCATCAGGCTCAAGGCAATCTGCCAGGTGGGAACAGCCGCGCCGGTGATCCGCAATAACATCGCCGCCGGCGCGGAAAAAGGGAACAAGCTCAACCCAACAGCCAACACGCTATTAGGTGCGCCGGCAATGGTCACGCCCAGATAAATGGGGAGCATCAGCGGCAGGCTGATGACAAATAACCAGACGCGGCCGTCCTCAACATCGCGGGCCAGCGCGCCAATGCCCGCCATCAGGGCCGCGTAGAGCAAAAAGCCGCCCAGGGCAAAAGGCACTACGAGCAACAGTTGGCGGGCCGGGAGATGGATACCGGCCAATATTTGCCCCACATCCTGCCCGGCAGCCAACAAACCCGCCAGTCCCAACCCTACCCAGATAGCATATTGAAGCAGAGTCAACGCGCCCAATCCCAGCAGCTTGCCAGCCATTAATTGTGACGGCCGCAGCGAGACCAGCAAAATCTCCATCACCCGGTTGGTTTTTTCCTGGGCCAGGCTCTGGAAAAGATAACCAGCGCCGGCAAATAAAGGCATGATAATAACAATCGTCGCCAAAAACGGCCCCATTTGAGTCCCGCCTGCTCCAGCCTGTCCCTGAGCGGCGGCGACGCTGACAAATTCCGGCCCGGCGGCGTTGAAGGGCCGGCGCAAGCGCTCCAGCAGTTCGGGGTTGGCCTTTGGCAGCAAATTGGCTTGCAATAACCGGTTAAACCAGCGCACGTCGGTCGGGTTTATAGTGAGCCGCTGGCTGATGCGTTGCACCTGGCCGGTCTCCCGGTAGCCGGGCGAAATAATGTAATACGCGCCAACGTCGCCACGCGCGAGGGCCGCTTCAGCCGTTGGCAGGTCAGGCAAAGCTCTGAACAAGTCACCTGGCATGGCCGGGGGAACGGTTTGGATCAGGCCGGCTTGATCCACATAGCCAATCACCTGATCTGGCAAGTCCATTTCAGGCGCAGCCGCCACAGATGTATTCCCTACGCCGCCGCTAACAGCCCAGATAATCAGGAAAACCAGCGGCACGCCGATACTACCCAGCCAGAACCCCCGCGCCCGCAGTCGTTGGCGAAATTCGCGTATGGCGATGATCAATGTTTTTGACATAACTTCTCTCTCCTTTACGCCTGGCGCAGCGCCCGCCAGATTTGCCGGGGTCGCAACGACTGGCCGTAGGCCAACATAGCGGCGCGGAAAATGCGGGCCACAAACCAGATGCTACCGGCGACGCTGGCGAGCAAAATAGCCAAGCTGACCACAAGTTGCCACGTTGGCACCTGGGATAAGGCCATACGGAAAAGGGCGATCATGGGCGCGGTCAACGGGAACCAAGTCAGGCCCACGGCTAACGGCCCGTCCAAAGCATTAACTAACAGCCCCAGGAAATATAGGGGCAGCAGGCCCAAAAAGCCCAACAGGCCGGACAATTGGCGCGCCTGCCGGCGGTCTCCGGCGATAATGCCTAAACCGGCGGCCAGCATGGCAAACAAAAAGTAACCGGGCACGCCCAACAACAAAGCCCAACTCACCGCGCGCCAGGGCAGGCTCAGCGGCGTGCCATTGGCGGCAGTCAATGCCACCAGACCAATGGCAATGCCGGCGCCCGCACCCCAGATGATAACCTGCGTGAGCGTGAGCAGAGTTATCCCCAGCACTTTGCCAATCACCAATTCCCGGGCCGCCAGCGAGGTGATGACCATTTCCAGCGCCCGTTGGTCTTTTTCTTCAACAATGGCCGCGCCCATTTGACCGCTGCCGGTAACAACCAACAGCCCAAAGGCTATGGCCAGCACCAGGGGCGTGACCACTTGCACCAATACCCTGGCGCCCCCAACAACTTCGCCGGTAGCGCGGGCCACATAGATCAGTTCAGCCGGATCAGAAAACCGCTCTGCCACCCAGCCGGGCTGATCTGCCAGCAGCGCCT
>JAFGNV010000043.1 GCA_016926805.1 Anaerolineae bacterium | reverse complement strand
GAATTTTGTGGGCATGGCCGAAGCCTTTGTGCTGGGCGCCAAAGCCGGGGTTGATCCGGCCATTATTCTGCAAGTGTTGAGTGGCGGTTATGCCCAAACCCGGGTCATGGACGTCCGCGGCCCCAAGGTTATTAAGGGCGAGTTTGAGCCGGGTTTTAAGAGCAGGTTCCACTACAAGGATCTAAATATTATTATGGACACGGCCAAAGCCCTGCATGTAGCTTTACCGGGCACCGCCGTCGCCCACGAGCTGTTCAGCGCGTTAATGGCTTTGGATAGAGGCGACCTGGACCATTCGGCCGTTATTACCATTATTGAGGATTTAACCGGGGTTAAGGCCCGAACCGGTCAGTCGTAACTCCTACATTCCGTAAATCCAAATCCTCCAATTGAAGCGGGCTTCCACGTTGTTGATTATTGAGCGTGGAAGCTCCTTCTGCTTCAAAAGTCTATTCAATATCCTTTTGCGTCCACTCGCCGTCAATAGAGCGCCACATCTTGCCGGTGGGGTTCTTATTTTGCAGTTCCGGCGGTAGGCGATGAGGACGGACATTATCGTAACAGTGCAACGCGGCAAAACGTAATAGTGATGCCGGGATTCCCACGGCGGTGAAGCCCGGATGCCCGGTGGCCGGGTAGGGACCGCCGTGATTCATCGCCGGGCTGACGGCCACACCAGTGGGCATTTTGTCGTTGAGGAGGCGGCCCACTTTTTGGCGCAAAATCGGTTCAATCTGAACGTAAATCGCCTCATCCCGGCCCTGGCTGTGGCTATAAATACAGCCGGTGAGGTTGCCCTCCAGTGCGCTGGCAATCTCTTTCATTTGTTCGGTATCGCGGGCAAAGACCATAAGACTGACGGTACCAAAAGCCTCGGTTTGCAACGCGCCAGGGTGAGCCAGAAATGAGTCGCCGGAAACCCGCAACAGGGTGTTGGCAAAACAGTAACCCGACGCCTCGAGTGCCTGGCCGCCGGTGATAATTTCGGCCCCGTGCTGTTGCAGCACCTCAATCGCCGCGGCAATTCCCGTTGGCCCTTGCGCCCCCAGCAGGGTGCCCGCCGGATTGGCGGCAAACAGGACGCGGACTTCGGCTAAAAAACCCTCACCCGCTTCACCTTCCGGCACAATAACCAGGCCGGGATTGGTACAGAACTGGCCCGCCCCCAGGGCACAGGAGGCGTAAAGCTCTCCGGCCACTACGGCCAGCCGTTCATCTAACGCGCCTGGCATCACAAATACCGGGTTGACGCTGGACATTTCCAGGTAAATCGGCTTTCCGGCCTTATCGGCAGCCTCTTTCAACCGTAGCCCCGCCGACTTACTACCGGTGAAACCCGTTGCGCCAGTGAGTGGATGCGACACCAACTCAAGGCCGACCTCTGGCGGAATACGGTAGAGCAACTGCACCATCGTCACTGGCAAACCGCTGGCTTGCGCGGCCTCAAATGCAGCTTCGGCAAACAACCTGGTGGTACCGGGATGTCCTGTGTTGGCCTTGGCAATGACCGGATTCCCGGCAGCGATGGCTGCCGCAAAATCTCCCCCGGCCGCCGAATTAAAGGCAAACGGGAAATTATTGGGGCCAAATACAATCACCGGCCCGCCCAATGGCCCGTATTTGGAACGAGTATTGGCCTGGGTATCAATGGTGGCGTGACACCAGGAACGGGTGCGGGCCGCCGTGGCCGCCTGGCGTAACTGGTCGGTAGTGCGAGGCAATTCTACTGAACGCAAACGAGGATCTGGAGGCAAAGCAGTCTCCAGATTGCCCAGTTCGACCAGGGCCTCAGCACGGGCTTCGATGTTGTCGGCAAACAATTCCAGAAAATGGGCGATGGCGTCGGATGGAATAGAGCGCAACGCCACCACCGCCTCCTGAGCGGCCTGCAACGCCAACTCGACATCTGCCCGTCCCGAAACCGGGAAACGATCTGGCAACGGTAATTTGGTAGTGGGATTGACGGCGGCGAAGTCGCCAACCGGGTTTTGAGCTTGCCGCCATTCACCGGCGATGAGAACAGGTTGTAATAACATTGTCTCCTCCTGAATTCAATATCTTAACACCAAGTTCGCTGCCTTAAGGTACGACCGTATTTTCCAGACTCAACGAGGCAATATTGATCCGCACCAGGTCGCCAGCCCGCAACGAAAAATCATCGGCAGGAATGATGCCGGTGCCCGTCAGCAAAAATACACCGTGAGGGAAATCCATCTCCTGGCACAGAAAGGCGACCAGTTCTTCCAGGGAACGTTTCATCCGGGAACTTGTGGCCTTCCCTTGAAAAACAACCTCACCGTCGCGAAAAATTTCGGCCTGAATCGCAACGTCCCGCAGTTGGTCAGCACCGGCCAGCAAAATACCGGGGCCTAAAGCACAAGAACCGTTGTAAATTTTGGCCTGGGGCAGATAGAGCGGATTTTCACCCTCAATATCCCGCGCCGACACGTCGTTTGCCACGCAATATCCCACAATTTCCTGATGCTGATTGATCACCAGCGCTAATTCCGGCTCGGGCACACTCCAGCGGCTATCCACTCGCACGCGGATGGGCATTTGATGACCCGCCACGCGCCAGCCAATGGCTTTAAGGAAGATTTCGGGGCGCTCAGCATCGTAGACTTTTTCGTACACGTCGCCACTGCTCTCCGACTCCGCTTTGCGGGCCTGGCGGCTGCGGAGATAGGTAACGCCACAGGCCCAAACCTCGTGCATCGGGTCGAGCGGGGGGAGCAGGGTCCCCTCCGCCAGTTCGCTAGTGACAACTGTCTGCAACAAGTCGAGCATCGCGTTTTTGGGCAATTCAAGCAGCAATTCCAAACTGAATTGTTGTGGTAAAAACTGGCCGTCAAAAGCCCAGCGAGGTCCCAGGTTGGTATAATGTCGCGTTAAGTACACTCTTCACTCTCCTAACTATATGTTATCACTCACCCTTCATTTTACGACGGGCCAAAGAGTTGAGCAAAAGAGCAACGATCCTCATTTTGCTCCTGGTAAGGAAGAAGCACGTTGGCCCAAAAAATTAAGAAGCACCGATTCGGATTATCCTCGTTTGACACGAACATTATCGCACGTTACACTTGACTTCAAATGTCTGATCCGGGATGTACCGATGACCAGCCTGGCCGAGCAACTCAAACAGAAAAGCGCCCAACTGGCGGCGGTGCGTGAAATCAGTCGAGCCATCGCCCGGGCCCGTGATTTGGACGATACCCTCGACCTGATCACCCGCCGTACCACCGAGGTCATGCGCATGGAGTCCTGCTCTATTTATCTTTACAATAAAACCCGCGATAAATTGGTTTTGGCGGCTACTACCGGCCTTAAAAAAGAGGGTATTGGCGAAATATATTTGCCCCACGGTGCCGGTTTAACAGGTTGGGCGGCCGAGTACCGTCAATCGGTGGCAATCACCAATGCCTTTAAGGATCCCCGTTTCTACCGCATTATTGGCTCCGGGGAAAGCAAATTTCCCTCGTTAATGGCCCAACCGTTAATCAGTCAGAACAAGGTCATTGGGGCCGTAAACGTGCAGACGGTGACCCCCCACAAATTCACCCAGGATGAAATTGAACTATTTGGGATCATTACCGAACTGGCGGCCATTGCCCTGGAAAAAGCGCAATCGGCCCACACGGCCATTATTCAGGAGATGCACCATCGAGTGAAAAACAATTTGCAAACCATTGCGATGTTGCTACGCCTGCAAATGGGCCAGGAAAAAGAACCCTCGCCGCATGATGTTCTCAACGAAACCATCAATCGCGTCTTGAGCATTGCCACGGTTCACGAGATGTTATCGGAAGCGGGCGTGGATAAGGTTGGCACGCTTGATTTAATCCAGCGAGTTACTGCCACCATTTCCGGTAATATGATCCATCCCGAGGCCAACATTGCCATTGAGGTGACCGGGAATAACATCGAATTACCCTCGCAACGGGCGACCAGCTTGGCTCTGGTGGCCAATGAACTGCTACAAAACGCCCTGGAGCACGGCATGGCCGGGCGTACCAAGGGGAGCATTTCGATCCATCTATCCAACCGAGGTTCATATTTGCAGCTAACCGTCTCGGATAACGGTAACGGTTTGCCACCTAATTTTGATCCCGATACGGACCTCAACCTGGGATTAGACATTGTGCGGACAACCGTCATCGAGGATCTGCAGGGTGAATTTTACATCGGCCCGGCAGCCTCCCCGCCGGGAACCGTTGTGCAAATCAACCTTCCCCTGCGCGTCATTGCGGCCAGCGTAACATAGTTCCCCGTGAGGCGCAGACATTCATCTTGCCTGCTTATCCAGCCGTTCCCACGCCCGGCGATACCGTTTTAAGCGTTCAAAATCTCGCTCCGTCATCTCAACGGACAAGCGGCGTAAGTCCATATTGTCTTCCAGATCGGCCAGTTTGACTTGCCGCGATACAGGATGGGCCAGGCTCCGCTCCACAAACTCGTCATAGGTTTCGCCCTCACGGCGAGTCACGCCATCCAGGGCGGTAATCACCTCATCGCTATAACCCATCCGGCGCAAATCATCAAAGGTCAAGTCGCTGTCCTCAATCACATCATGGAGGATGCCGACCATTTGCGCCAATCCGGTTTCCAGCCGGAACATCACCCGGAGGGGATGCAGAATGTAGGGTTGGCCATACTTATCCACTTGACCCTGGTGTACTTTCACCGCCAGAGCAATTGCATCTTCTAATGAGGGCATAGTTCAACTCCTGATTGACTTTTCCCCCATTGTAACAACACCACCAATAAAACCGAAATCCGGGGTACCGTGTGTATTGCATATTTTGCTCCTTTCCTCTAAAATCCAGCCGTATGACTCAGAATAACCAACCTAACCCATCAGGTCAAAGCAAACCAATCCGCCGCCGCTTCTTCACCTGCCTAATCCCAAGCATCGTTTTTATCCTCATCCTGACCCTCTACCTGGCCACCCTCTCGCCGGGTGTTGTCGGCGGCGATGCAGGCGAACACCAGTTTGCCGTGCCCCTGCTGGGCATTCCCCATGCCACCGGCTATCCGCTTTATGTGTTGGTGGGTAAATTATGGACCATGCTCATTCCTCTCGACTCGATGGCCTGGCGGATGAACCTGTTTTCGGCGGTGAGTGGAGCCGTAGCTGCCGCCCTCACGGCGCTTGTTGTTCTGCGGCTTACGGAAGACGATATACAAAACACCAAACACACGCCTTGGGCCGGGGCGGTTATTGCCGGAATGACCCTCGCCTGCGGCCTGACTCTCTGGCAGTGGAGTATCATCGCCGGGGTACGGTCTGTCAACGTCTTATTCTTTGCCCTGATGACCCTGCTGGCCATCATCTGGCAGCAACAAATGGAACAGGGTAATCCCCGCGCTGCCGAACGCACCTTACGCTGGCTGGCCCTGACGGTAGGGTTGAGTCTGGCCCATCACCGGACCACTCTCTTTTACCTGCCCCCCCTCATCGGTTGGATCGGCTGGCACGACCGTCAGCTTATGGGACAACCCAAACGGCTGCTGTCCCTGCTGGCGCTGGCGATGGCTCCCCTGTCTCTTTATGCCTTTATCTACTTTCGCGGTATCAGCCAGCCACCCTATAGCCACGAAATTATCACCGACTTAAAAAGCTTTTGGTTTTTGGTTGGCGCCAGTGACTCCTCCGATCTATTTCTCTCGATTGACCCCAATTTTCTACCAGCCCGTCTGTTTTTTATCTGGCGCGACGTTCTGGCCCAACTCTCGTGGCCCGGCGTCATCCTGGCGGTTATCGGCGTGTTTTTCTTGCTCTGGCGTAAAACCAAATACTTTCTCTTTACGGGATTCCTGGTGCTGTTACTCTTTCTTTTTGTCCTGGATTTTGAAGTGGTCAAACTCACCGAAGCACCGACCTGGTATTTGATGCCCGCCTACTTTGTCCTGGCCGTATGGGTGGGAGTTGGTGTTTATGCCATTTCACGTATTACGCATTACGTATTACATTTTAGTTCAAACAGCACTCTGATCGACTTGGCCATTGCTCTGCTTTTCATCTCTCTCCTGATGACTACCCTCGCCTGGCCCAACTGGCAGCGAATTTCCACGGCTGCGGTAGCTCCTCTCGACGAGTGGCGGCAACTGCTGCGCGGTAGGCAGGCCGAGCGCCTCGTCGAAAGCAGTATGCCCTATGTAAAACCCGGCAGCCTGATTCTGGGCGACTGGGAGCAATACACGCCGTTTATGTATTACCAGCTCATCAACGGGTGGCGATCCGATGTCGAACCCCGCTTGCCCCTCGACCGCTGGCCGGAACAGGTTGCCGGGGCCAGAACCAGGGGCCAGCCTGTCTATTTTGCCCGCAAAACCACCGACCTGATTGGCACGCCGCATCTCAACATGACCGGCCCGCTCATTCACCTGGGAATCGAACCCAACTTTGAGATTCCCGCTGATATTACCAACCTCAACGCCAATTTTGAAAACGAGTTGGAACTCATCGGCTACCGCGCCCGGGTGATGCCGCAAGACACCCCTGGCGGGCGCAAGGCCGGGCCTATCCTGCAACTGATGTTTTACTGGCGAGTCTCCCGCCGGGTCAACTGGAATTACGCATTGTCGTTGCGTCTCAAGGACGCAACCGGCCAGGAAATCTACGTCCGCGATGCGACTCATCCGGTACTCAGCAGCTACCCTACCTCGCTCTGGACTCCCGGCGAAGTGGTGGGGGATTTTTACGAATTGCCAATGCCGCCCGGTCACGGACCATTAACCCTGCATCTACTGCCCTACCGCACCGAAGGCGCGGGGCAGTGGCACAATCTAACCCTGACCGGCACCGAACCACCGCAAGACGGAATTTTGTTGGGGCCATTTCAGGAACGATGAAACTGCAAATTTCAAAGCTCAAAGCTCAAATTCAACAGCATCCTCAAGCAACGCTCATTCTATTGGCCTTCATCATTTTGGCGGTCAGTTACAGCCTGGTCACTCCACCCTTTGAAGCCGGTGACGAGTCGCGCCATTATGCGGTGGTCAAATATATGGCCGATACCGGCCGTTTGCCCATCCAACAACCCGGCGAAGCCCAAATTCATTGGAGCCATGAGGGCAACCAGCCGCCGCTCTATTATGCCCTCGCCGCCCTGCTGACCTGTTGGATCGATACCGGCGATTGGGACGACGTGTTCTGGTACAATCCCCATACCACCATCGGTAATCCATTGCGGCTGGACAACAAAAATATCACCATCCACCCTCCCGGCGAAGCGTGGCCCTGGCGCAAGCATGTCCTGGCCGTACACCTGATCCGTTTCCTATCAATCGCCATGGCAACGGTCACTATAATGGCGGCTTATGGCATCGCCCTCCACCTTTTTAAAGGAGATTGCTGGTTGGCCGCCGGAGCTATGGCCATTACGGCTTTCAACCCGATGTTTATTTTTATCTCTGCCACCGTCAACAATGATAACGCCGTAATCATGTTCATCACCCTGGCCCTGTGGCTGATGACTAAGATGGTGATAAAAACCGGCGAGCAGGAGACAGGGGGTAAATCAGGGTTTCGCATGCTGCGCAACTCGCATGGTGGGGCCATTTTACTTGGTTTGCTCATCGGTTTGGGGGCGTTGAGCAAACTTTACGCCGTAGGTCTTCTACCTTTGGTCGGAGCTGTCTTTTTGTGGCTGGCATACAGAACTCGCCCACAGACGGCCAATGACCGACCACCGTTAAGATTAGATAACACGCCTCATGTTTTACACCCCATCTTCCAGGCCTCAATCTGGTTGATCCTCACATGCGCCGTCGTAGTTATCGTTGCCGGTTGGTTCTATCTCCGCAATGCCATCTTATACGATGGTGATTTCCTCGCCCTTCAGGTGATGCGCGACACCGCTGGTCAGCGCGACGAAATCCCCTCACTGGCCACCCTCCGCGCCGAATTTCAAGGCTTCCGTATTGCTTATTGGGCGCTCTTCGGCGGCGTCAATATCCTGGCCGACGGCTGGATTTATATAGTGTTAGATGCAGTTTCTTTAATCGCTGTCATTGGCGTCATTCTGTTTATCCTGTTTCGTAGTTCGTATCCCGTATTTCATATCCAACCTTCCCTGGCCAATGTTACAAATCACTTAGCACATTTTGTGCAATACGCAATACGCCATACGCAATATGTCTCCCTTCCTGCTTTTACCCTCCTCCTGGCATGGTATCTCATCATGGTTATCGGCTTCATCGCCTGGAATCTCACCCAACCCGCTGGACAAGGTCGTCTGTTGTACCCGGCCATTGCCGCCATTTCGGCACTGGGAACGCTGGGCCTCACCTGGTGGCTACCTTGGCCAGCTCAAAAGATCATCGCGATGTTATTATGTAGCGTGGGTCTATTTCTATTTGCCGTTCTTTCCCCATTGTTTTATATAGTTCCTGTCTACGCGAAACCACCCCTACTGGCCCAAACCGACCTGCCCACCGACCTGCACCCCGTCAACTTTACCTATGATCATAAAATACGTCTGATCGGCTACCAACTGTATCCCGACACCGTCCGTCCAGCAGAAGCCCTGCAACTAACGCTGTATTGGGAAATTTTGCAACCAATGGACAAAGATTTCAGCATCTTCATTCACTTGTTAGGCCGCCAACGTCAGGTGGTGGGACAGCTTGACAGTTATCCCGGCGGTGGCCAATGGCCCACTACCCTCCTCTCCCCGGGTGACATCCTGGCCGATACCTACGTCATTACCATCAAACCCAAAGCCGAACTGGAACACGCCCCCGCCCGCCTGCTGATTGCCGCCGGGATTTATGACCTTCACGAGCCGGGCCGCCCCGGCAAACCGGCGGTCAATGCCGACGGCCAGCCGGTTGACCCTATCATTGCCAGCGCCAAATTGATACCGTGGCAATGGCCCATACTCAGCACTGCCAGCACCCCCATTAACTTCTTCGACAAAGTCACCCTGCTGGATTACCGGCTTACCGATGACCAACAAGCCCTCACCCTCACCTGGCAGGTCAACCAGCCGCTTAACGCCGACTACACCGTTTTCATCCAGGCCTGGCAGGCCGGGGAATACGTGGCTGGGTTCGATGGCCCGCCTGTCCAGGGTGACTATCCCACCTCACTCTGGGCGCCCGGGGAAATTATTGTGGACCCTCATCCCCTTGATTTATCCGTTCTCCCGCCGGGAACCTATGACCTGCTCGCCGGTCTTTACAGTTCCCTTACCGGTGAACGTCTCCCGGCCTTTGGTCCAGATGGCCCACTGCCAGATTACGCGGTCAACCTCGGCGCGTTACAGGTGAAAGAATGAACCTATCATCCTTCACCCGCCACGGCTGGCTCTTGCTCATCCTCCTCATCTTCACCTTGCTTGCGCTCTTCAATTCTATCATTCTCCCCCTCGGCGAAGCCCCCGACGAGACCGTTCATTTTGACGTTATCCAATTCATTGCCCGGGCCGGACACCCCCCCACCACCGGAACCGAACGCGCAGCGGCCGGTTTACGAGGCGGGTTTGCCCCCCTCTATTACACCCTGATGGCCCTGCCCGTAGCCGCCATCGATACCACCCCACCGCCCCAACTCCGCCGCCTTGACCTCAAACCGGAACGCCTCATCCCCGCAGACGGTCTGTCTAACCAGCAAATCCTGCACACCCGGGATGAGTCGATTCCGGGCCAGGGCGTCGTACTGGCCTGGCGGGTAGTGCGCTGGTTATCCATTCCCTTGGGCTGGTTGACCATCATTCTCACGTACGCCACCTCCCGGCTGGTGATCCCCCGCTATCGGCAGGTGGCGATTGGGGCGGCCATCTTTGTGGCCCTTCTCCCTCGTTTTGCCATCAACAGCAGCGTTATCAATGAAGACAATCTGGCCGTTCCCCTGGCTGCTGCCACGTTGTTGTTGCTGCTAAAGATTATCAACGGCAACATCCGGCTGCATCTTTTTGCGGCCCTGGGAGCCGTATTGGGCCTGGCGACACTAACCAAATACTACAATCTGGTTCTGCTCCCCGAAGTTCTCCTCGTCCTCATCTTCGTCGCCTGGCAAAGCCGCTGGCCGGTCAAAATGATGACCTGCCGCTGGGGATTGGTCGCGCTGGCTTTTATCCTGGTCGCCGGGCCGTGGCTTGGGTTCATCATCACCCGCTTTGGCCGCATTGCCGACCAGGGCTGGCTGGTTGGCCTGGCCGCCGCACTGGGCGAACCGCAAATCACCGGCGGCCTGCGCCAACTCGCTGGAGGGGTTTCTTCGTATGCCAGTGGCGCCGCCACGTTTGCGCCCGGCGAGTGGTTTTTTGGCCTGCTTTTCCGCTCCTTCTGGGTTGAGTTCGGCTGGATGACGGTATTTGCCCCGGTTCCGGTTTACTGGCTATTGGGCGGGTTGACCCTGCTGGCCCTCATCGGATTGCTCTACGCCCTCTACCTCCACCGTCCGGTCTTGCTGGCTACCACCAGACTCATACCCTGGCTGCTGCTGGCGATTCACCTGGCCCTTTTCTTTGGCGTGGTACTGCTGCGCTATGCCCTCGGCCAAACCATCGACACCGGGCAAGGACGCCATCTTTTCCCGGCGCTGCCCGCGATTGCCCCTTTTTTTGTGATGGGATGGGTCTATTTCATTCGGCTGGTACATCGCAAAATTCCTGATTCACGCGGTATAACCTGGCTGAACCTCGGCCTGGGCAGCCTGTTCTTGGCGGTCGGCATCAGTTTCCCCTTCACTTCCGTGCTGCCGGTTTACTATCCCTACCTGTCCGTCACCACCGCTTCTGATAACCCCCAACCGCCCCTGGCAACTGCCGATGGCTTCGCCCTGGTTGATTTCCAAATTGCTTCCCGGAGCATTGCGGCAGGTGAGGCCCTGGCCGTAACCCTGACCTGGCAAATTGATGAAGAAGTAAACCAGGATTATTTGGTTTCACTTTGTTTGCAGGACCGCGAAAATCGCCCGGCGGCCTGCTGGCGCGGTCACTTTGCCGACGGCCGCTATCCCAGCCGGGCCTGGGAAGCAAGCGACTGGCTGGTCGACACCATCTACATCCCCATCCCTACTTGCTACCGCCTGACCCCGCAAAACTACAGCCTGCGCCTGGAATTGTGGCCGCTCGACCTCAATTCGCCGGTGCCAAAAATTGAAAACACCCCCCGGCTGGACTACACTTTTGAGCCAAAAGTGACAATTGTGCCAACCGATTCGCGCCAATCGCTCCCCCAAACCGGCGAGTTGTGGCAAGGAGAGCAACGCCTCACCATGCCTACCCAACTCAAACTGAATCAGACCGTGGCCTGCATCACTTATACCGCCTCCGCCGACCCGTCGCCCGTTTTTGAGCACATCACTGACGATCAAACCTGGTTGCCGCTAGCCCAACTCGACACGCCCCTCTACCTGCCCTGCGCCGATGGTCCAACGCCCTATGCCCATCTATCCCACTTCATGGTCAATCCCACGTTGACCGGCGGCGTTTATCCAAACCCGTCAAACGACACCATGCCCCCCCTCACTCTCTATCTCCGCGACCGCCTCCTGACTCCCCTGGCCTCAACCTTGACCTTCAACCACACCCTCGCGCCGCTCTCGCTGCAATTGTCCGGCCAATCGCCCATTGATCTGACCCAGCCTACAGAGGAACTTCGCTCGCCAGCGCCTCATTCCCCCCTAATTTCTACTTCCGCCCACCTGCTCCCTGTTTCTCTCCGCTGGCAATCCCACCGCTGGATGGCCGACCCACTGGTTGTATCGCTAAAATTATTGGACAAAGATTTCCAGGTTAGCGGTGAATACGTGGCCGTGCTGGGCGACCGCTACCCCAACGTCTTGTGGGTTCCCACCGAAATCGTCGAAGAAACCTATCCCCTCCAAATTAGACCCGCTGCGCCGCCCGGCCTGTATCGCCTGGAATTGAGTTTGATCCACCAAGATAAAAATCTTTCTACCGGCTTCACCTACCTGCCTTTAACCCAAAATGGGGTCGAGTTTGGCCGCAATCTTTACCCGGCTACCGTTCGTCTCCTCGACCCGGCCCATGGCACGCCCCCGTCCCATCCCTTCCCGGCCCAACTCGGCGATTCCATCCACCTCACCGGTTACGACCTGATTCAACTCGACACCCGAACCCTACAGTTGGCCCTTTACTGGCGCAATACCGATCTTTTATCCACCAATTACACCGTCTTTACCCAATTCCTCGGCCCCGACGGCCAGGTGTGGGCGCAATGGGACAATCCCCCCCAGGCCGGACGCTACCCCACCCCGGCCTGGGCCGAAAATGATACGGTCATTGATCGCTACACTCTAATTCTCCGCGAAGGCGCACCTGCCGGACCGTATCGTTTGCTGGTGGGCATGTATGACTCTGCCACCAGCGAACGATTGCCAGTGGCGGTGGGTGGCCAACCGCAACCTGATCGTGCTCTTGAGTTGACGACATTGGCTCTGACCCCCTGATCTGGGTTACCGTCCACTTTGGTCATTCAATTGCCTTGTGATAAAATTCGGCCAGCCACAAACTGGAAAAAGTCACGACTATTTTTCATCCTGAGATTGTGATTG
The DNA here is from genome assembly GCA_016926805.1 of Anaerolineae bacterium. Lineage (GTDB taxonomy): Bacteria > Chloroflexota > Anaerolineae > 4572-78 > J111 > JAFGNV01. The sequence goes on along the minus strand of JAFGNV010000043.1, from coordinate 21,627 downwards.
ACGTATTTTTTCAACAAATAGGAGTGACCCCGCGTATTTACTCTGTAGGGACAGAATAGTATTCTGTCCCTACCCCAAACAATTGAGAGAATATTCATTGGACGTCAGTTGAGTATGGGGGAATGATAATGCCCATTAAGAGAATCGCGGTAATGACCGGCGGGGGTGACGCGCCGGGACTCAATGCCGTTATCCGGGCGGTGGTCATCACCGCGCTGAGTTATGGTTGGGAATGCTTCGGGATTCGCGATAGTTACGACGGACTGCTGGAACCGGAACGATACCGGGAGGGAGGCGTCATTCACCTGACGCGGGAGAGCGTGCGCGGCATCACTCACTTGGGCGGCACTATTTTGGGAACCACCAACAAGGGCGATCCCTTTGCCTATCCCCTGGTCGGTGCGAACGGCCAGGTTGAGCTAACAGATCGCTCCGTTGAACTTATTCGTGCTTTGCGGCAACACCAGTTCGATGCCCTGATAATCATCGGTGGGGACGGCACTCTCTCCATTGCCTACGCTCTCACCCAAAATGGTGGCCCGCCGGTGATGGGCGTCCCCAAAACCATCGACAATGACCTGGCCCAAACCACGGTCACCTTTGGTTTCGATACGGCCGTGTCCTTTGCCACCGAGTGCCTCGACCGCTTGCACGCCACCGGTCACGCTCATAGCCGGGTAATGGTGGTCGAAGTGATGGGCCGCAATGCCGGTTGGATTGCCCTGGAAGCGGGGGTGGCGGGCACGGCGGACGTGATTCTCATCCCGGAGATCCCGTACGACATCAACCGGGTGGCGGCTAAAATCAAAAAACGCGAAGAACAAGGGCATCACTTTGCCATTGTGGTGGTGGCCGAGGGAGCCAGGCCCCAACAGGGAACCGTGTCGATGGTGGAACGACCTGGCGGGGCCCAACGCCTGGGCAGGATTGGCGAGAAAGTGGCCGAAGAACTTCAGACGCTCACCGGTAAAGACGTGCGCGCGGTGACTCTGGGCCATCTCCTGCGCGGCGGCACGCCCACGGCCTTTGACCGGCTTATCTCGCTGCGTTTTGGCGCCGCCGCCATCCGAGGCCTGGCCGCCGGGCAACGCAACGTGATGGTGGCTTTAGACCCGCCGACCGTGCGTTACGTCCCTCTGGCCGAGGCTACCCGGCAGATCAAACTCGTTCCTCTGGACAGCGACATCATCCAGACCGCCCGCGAATTGGGCATCAGTTTGGGGGATTGAGAGGCAAACAAAGTAGCAAGTGGCGAAATGACTTTCACCTGTTACCCTACTACTGTTTTACTCTGGTTACACCAACAATTATGAAAGGATACATGCAATGAAAATTCTCGTTACCGGCGGCGCGGGCTACATCGGCAGCATCGTCGTCGAGCAACTGGTCAAAGAGGGGGAAGAGGTGATTGTCTTTGACAATCTCTACCAGGGCCATCGGGCCGCGGTGCATCCCGACGCCGTTTTTGTCGAGGGCGACCTGGCCGACCGGGCTGCCGTCGAGGCCGTGTTTGACCGCCACCGGCCCGAAGCCATCATGCACTTTGCCTCGTATACCCTGGTGGGCGAGTCGATGGAAAAACCTTTTCTCTACCTGGGCCAAAACGTGACCAACGGCCTGAACCTGCTGCAAAGCGCGGTGGCCCACAACGTGCGGCGCTTCATCCTCTCCTCCACCGCCAACCTGTTTGACGACCCGGAACGGATGCCGATTGACGAAGCCGAGCGCATTGTGCCCGGCAGCCCGTACGGCGAGTCGAAATATATTTTGGAACGATTTTTATACTGGCTGGATAAAACGCAAGGATTTCGCTATGCCGCGCTGCGCTACTTCAACGCGGCCGGAGCGTCCGCCGAACGCGGCGAGGATCACGCCCCGGAACTGCATCTCATCCCCATCGTGCTGCAAGTTGCCCTGGGCCAGCGAGACAAGGTAATCATCTTTGGCGACGATTACCCCACCCGCGACGGCACCTGCGTGCGCGACTACATCCACGTCATTGACCTGGCCCAGGCCCACATCCTGGCTCTGAACGCCCTCGACCGGGGCAGCCGTACCTACAACCTGGGCAACGGCCAGGGCTTCACCATCAGAGAGGTCATTAACACCGCCCGCCAGATTACCGGCCACCCCATCCCCGCCGAGGTCGGTCCCCGCCGGCCCGGCGACCCGGCCACGCTCATCGCCAGCAGCGACAAAATCCGCCGCGAGTTGGGCTGGGAACCGCAATATCCTGAGCTGCGCGATATTATTGAAAGCGCGTGGCAGTGGCACCAGGCCCATCCGCAGGGATACGAAGAGTAGAACCCAATCCTGGATGTAAGCCCTATCACCATGAATAAATACGCCATTGCCACAGGGCATGTTCAAGGTCGGTTGACAAATTTGAAAAAGCATCCTGAGTAAGTTTGAACGGAGTGAAAACTGTATCGAAGGGTGCGAATCTGCTATAAGTCGGTGACTGAACCGCACTCTTCGATACGTCTCCGTTTCGCTCCGGCTACTCAGAATGCTCAATGATTGGACTTTGAACATGCCCTGCCTTGTTCCGCTGCGGATTGAACAATTCGCTATAACGGTTTATAATGGGGGCTATCTGTTTATGGGGTGGGATAACAAATTTTCAAGGAGGGCATCTCATGACGCAAAAAAACGCCGATCAAAACAGACCTGCTTTATATTTCCACGAAAATATTCGGGGAAGACTACTGGCTAACACACTCTGGGGCGGATTAGTGGTGGTAATTTTGGTTATCGTGGTGTTGGCTGGAGGCATACCCACTGGCGTATTTTGGGCAGGGCGCAATTTGCAAAATGTAATGTGGGCCTGGCTCCCGCTGGCCCTGTTAGCGCCGACCATGGTTTTAATCATAGCTTCTGGCGGTTTTGACCTGTCTGTTGGGGCCGTAACCGGGTTAACCACCGTGATCATGGCTTGGCTTTTAGCTTCTGCCGATGCCGGCCTGGGAGTAGTGGTGATGGCCGGCCTGGGCCTGGCTTTGGTAGTGGGCATTGTTAACGGTTTTTTGATCGGCGTAGTCAGGCTGAATGCGGTACTGGTCACTTTGGGCATGATGACCATGTTAAGAGGCCTGGCCTATATCATCACCGAAGGGAAGGTGATTGCAGCCAGAGAGGTAGAACCCTTGTCATCGTTCATCATCCCTGGGATTGTGTTGATTTTGCTCATCATTGTGTGTATTATCGCTACCGAACTCAAGTTCATGGTCAGCAAGCGCCAGGCCAAGCCGGATGGTAAAGGGGCCTGGCTATGGCAAAGCTTATTCATTGGGCTGCCTTATGTTTTATCAAGCCTGATGGCCGGTTTGGTAGGTATCATCTATCTTGGCCGGCTGCGCAGCGGCATGCCCACCCTGGGCACAGGTCTTGAAGTTGATATCATCCTGATCGTCTTCTTGGGCGGTACGCCTTTTGGCCGGGGACTGGCAAACATTATCGGCGCTGTTTTGGCGGCGCTAATTCTGGCCGTTAGCCAAAACATCGCCATAGTCAATGGCATCTCTGCATTCTGGCTCCATGTGGGCAAGGGCGCCGGTTTGCTGATTTTTGGACTGCTGGGCCACGCCTATTATTACGCGGCTAATTTGATCTTTGATAAGAATAAAAAGAAAGCTGTGGTTGAGGAAACCGGCGCCGACAGCGCGTCCAGCCCACCCGATGAAGGCGGTTCAGGAGCGTGATAAGATAATAGTATGAGGCAAAAAAAGAGAGATTCTATCTGAGGTGTAATGAGGGTATGGAAACAGGTCTTGAGTGTTGCTAAAGAAAGGATAAGTAAACGCTTATGACTTCAATCAAAGACCGGCCTTTTTTCTGCTCCTGGAGCGGCGGGAAGGATTCGTGCCTGGCGCTTTACCGCGCTATTCAACAGGGAGGCATCCCCAGAGTTTTGTTGACCATGCTGGCCGAAGATGGGGCAAGGTCTCGCTCTCATGGCCTTTCTGTTGACCTGATTCAGAGCCAGGCTCAAGCCTTGGGCATTCCGCTCGTAACGCGTCCCTCATCATGGGATGATTATGAGAACAAATTCCTGGCGACGATCCGTAAATTCAAAGAGAATGGCCTCGAGTATGGAGTCTTTGGCGATATTGATCTGGAACCCCACCTGCAATGGGTTGAACGCGTCTGCTCGTCTGTAGCCATTCAACCCTATGAGCCGCTTTGGCAAGAAGCGCGACGAGATATTCTGAACCAATTCTTGTATCTCGGTTTTAAGGCTACCATCATCGCCGTTAAACAAGGTGTTTTGAGCGACAACTTTTTAGGCCGGACACTGGATCAACAGGCAATTGCCGACCTGGAGCAGGCCGGGGTTGACGCTTCGGGCGAACAAGGAGAATATCACACGGTGGTTACCAGCGGCCCGCTTTTTTCTGCTGCAATTTATTTTGAAATAAAAGAACAAGTTGTTCGAGATGGTTACTGTTTTTTGGATGTTTCCTTGAGATAGAAAGTATCTCAGTTAAAAATTTCATTTTGCGCGTAAGATCGAACTCAGGGCAATGACACACTTTACAACTACGAAGTTTGGGTGGCCTGTTCATGGCTGGCTGGGGTCAGGATTGATCCTTATTTTCTGGTGGCTCAATTGGTCGCTGCCCGGTTTGCGCACTCATTGGGCTTTTTTCCCTTTGTGGCTGGGATATTGCTTAACCATCGATGCCTGGGTCTTTCGTCGTAAAGGTAGTTCTCTCCTGATCCGTAACCCTAAAGCCTACCTCAAATTATTTCTCTTTTCCGCCCCGGCCTGGTGGCTTTTTGAGTGGCTCAATTGGCGCACCCAAAATTGGGTCTACCAGGGGAGCCAGTTCTTTACCACGATTCAATATGTGGCGTTAACCTCGTTGAGTTTTTCGACCGTAATGCCGGCTGTCTTTGGCACGGCCGAATGGGTAAGTACGTTTGCCTGGCTCAAGCGTTTTGGCGCTGGCCCCGTCATTCCCCTGAAGCGCTCCACCTTGATCGGTTTTTTTGGGGCGGGCTGGTTAATGTTAGCCCTATTATTGCTCTGGCCAATTTACTTTTTCCCTTTTTTGTGGGTGTCGGTCTATTTTATTCTTGAGCCGCTGAATGTCTGGCTGAAGCATCGCTCGTTAGCCTTTTACACCGCCAAAGGCAATTGGCGACCGGTGGTTGCCTTGTGGTTGGGCTGTTTGCTGTGTGGATTTTTGTGGGAGATGTGGAATTATTATTCCTATCCCAAATGGATTTATCAGGTTCCTTTTGTTGATTTTTGGCGCATTTTCGAAATGCCATTGTTAGGGTACGGCGGATATTTGCCGTTTGCGCTGGAATTGTGTGCTCTCTATCACCTGTTCGTGGGGTTGTTCAAACAGGCAGACATGCAAGACTATCTCCAACTTCAGACGGCGGCTAATCCCGGAGCTGAATAACAGCAGCAATGTTTACCCGGCCTGTGTAAAGTCAAAAGAAACCAAAACAGAGGAGCTTCTCATGCTTCGCAATATTATCTGGGATGTAGATGGTACCCTTTTTGATACCTACCCGTCCATGGCCAAAGCGATTAAAGCGGCCTTGAATGATCTGGGGCAAGATTCGCCTTTGATCTGGATCGAGAGCCTGGCCAAGGTATCACTCGGTCACTGTACTTCGGTGTTGGCTGATAAGTATCATCTAGAGGTGGATGATCTTGGCCGGGCCTTTGAGTCTCAGTATTCTCGCGTGACGGCTGAGGAGAATCCTCCTTTTCCTGGGGTGATCGATGTTTGCCAATACATTTGCTCCATTAAAGGAAAGAATGTGATTGTCACGCATCGGGGGCGGAAGGGAACAATGGAGCTTCTGGCGGCAAATAAGATGGTTGACTATTTTGCCGGTTGTTTAACCGGTGATGAGGGTTATCCCCGGAAACCTGATCCGGCGATATTTGAGGCTGCGATAGTCAGGTTTCATCTAAAGCGGGCAGAAACCCTGACAATTGGTGATCGAGATATTGACATCTTGGCGGGGCAGGCGGCAGGGATCCTGAGTTGTTCTTATGGAGCGGCGTCAGACGGAGTGAAAGCTGATCTGGTGATAAGTGACTTTGCCGAATTGTATCAGTATTTGGTGAAGAACATTCTATGAGATAAGGAGCAAAGCAAAACATGATTAGTCGAATCTGGCATGGCTGGACAACTCCGGGCAACGCCGATAAGTATGAAGCCTTGCTCAAAGAGGAAATCTTCATCGGCATTCAGAACCGGCATATTCGTGGCTTTAAGGGGATCCAATTACTTCGCCGCGACATCGGAGAGGAAGTAGAATTCGTCACGATTATGACTTTTGACTCGCTGGATGCTGTCCGCGAATTTGCGGGGGAGGATTACGAAACGGCATTCGTCCCTGAGAAGGCGAGAGCCGTACTCTCCCATTTTGATAAACGATCGCAGCATTATGAAATCAGAGTGGAGAGATCGTGACAACCATTGGCATAAGGGTTAAATTGACGACCCTGCGAATTGATGATCTTACCCACCGTTGAGCCGGTTATTGATGAATTTCCGAGAAATCATCGCAGATGATATACCGGACCTGTTTGCTGTGCAGGTCGCCACGCACGAAAACAGGCTGTCCCGCCCAGAACTCACGGCGCTGGGCATTACCGAAGAGTCGGTTACCGAGAAGCTAAAGGGAACTTTTAAGGGCTGGTTGCGCGAAACGCAAGGTCAGGTGATTGGTTTTGCCATGGGTGATAAATCAACCGGGGAATTGTGAGTTATCGCCGTATAGTATCACAAACTTGACGGAAGTGAAGAAACAAGATAACATTTCTCAAAATCACTCCCGAAGCGAAAAAGGCGGTATTAAGGAGATTGTCGATGGCGACTCAAATCGCCCCCTTCCCTCCCCCCAACTTCATCCCCACCGACTCCGCCGTACCCGGCATCGAAGTCTACATGCCTGCGCCAGAGAAGGAAGAAGACCAGCGGGAAGTAGTCGAGTTCAAATGCCCTCAATGCGGCGCGGCCACGGCCTACAGCGCCGCCGACGGCGGCCTGACCTGCACCCACTGCGGCTACTACGAGCCGCCTCAAAAAGCGGTTATCGGTAAGGGCGCGCAAGAGTTTGAATTCACCGTAGCAACAATGGAACGGGCGGTGCACGGCTGGGGCGAGGCTCGCCGGGAGTTACAGTGCCAGGACTGTAGCGCTTACACTTCCGTGCCCGCCGATACCCTCACCTACACCTGCCCCTTTTGCAACTCCAACAAAGTTATTCAACGCCAGGCATCGCAGGATATGCTTCGGCCTCGCTTTCTCATTCCCTTCAAAATCGAGCCCAATACCTGCCAAAACCTGACCCGGGAATGGCTGGGCAGTAGTTGGATGACCCCCGGCTCGCTCAAACGGCTGGCCCGGGTGGCCAACTTTGTTGGTATCTACCTGCCTTTCTGGACCTTCGACTCGGTCACCGAGGCCGATTGGAAAGCCGAGGTCGGCCACACCGAAACTGAACGGTATTATTCAAACGGTGAGTGGCGAACCCGCACCAAAACGGTGTGGAAATGGGAGTCCGGTCACGTGCGCTTAACCCACGATGATCTGCTAGTAGAAGGCACCAGCCGGGTCAGCGCCTTGCTGCTGGGCCGTCTGAAAAATTACGACCTGCGCCAACTGGCCCCCTACGAACCCAAATACCTGGCCGGTCTGCAAGCCCAATCGTACGACATTCCGCTGGAAGCCGCCTGGGAAACCGCCCGCCACGAGATGCGGGAGCGCACCCGCCACGCCTGCCGCGACCAAGCCAGCACTTCCAAAATCCGTAACTTCAGCATGAATCTGGATTTTGCCGACGAAAGCTGGCGTTATATCCTGTTGCCGGTTTACCTGGCCAACTACCTCTACCACGACCAGACTTATCAGGTAATGGTCAACGGGCAGACCGGGGTCGTTTCCGGTCAGCGGCCCGTCGATTGGCTCAAGGTCTGGCTGGCCGTTATCGCCTTGTTGGCCCCAGGCCTGACCCTTGGCGTTGCCGGTTTGATTATACTGATGTTTGGCGATATGGGTTTGTTTGTGGCGGTGATTGGTTTTATCCTATTGGTTATTGGCTTGATCATTGCTTTCAACCTAATTCGGAAAGCACAGGCAATGGACGATGTCTGACCAAAATCCGACCTCAGCCTGGCCCACCAACCTGGTGTCCGCTATCTGCGAGCACTGCGATTGGCGCTACCTGCTGCCGTCCGACTCGCTGCCGGCACACCAGCTGGCGCGCTGTCCCCATTGTTTTCAGGCGACGCTGGTCACCCTCGATCAACCGGGGGAGAATTTGCCCTACCCCCAGCCGCCGGAGCTGATTCTGCCCTTTACCCTTTCTGTTGACCAATTGGCGGCCAATATCCAGCAGTTTGCTGGGCGAATCTGGTTTGCCCCACGCGATCTGACACCACAGAATCTACGGGAACGACTGCAACGTGTCTACCTGCCGATGTGGCTGGTGGACAGCGAGGTGCAGGCCACTTGGCAGGCTGAAGTCGGCTTCAACTACCAAGTGGTCAGCCATCAAGACCGGTTCGACGAAAATCGGGGCGGCTGGGTGTCGCAAGAGATCACCGAAACTCGCATCCGCTGGGAACCCCGGTTGGGACGGCTAACCCGCACGTATCACAATATCGCCGCCCCGGCGTTAGAAGAACACCATCAACTACAACAAAAACTGGGGCCAGCCAATCTCGAGGCGGCTCAAGCCTACCAATCCGAAAGCATTACCAACGCTTTTATTCGTTTACCCAACCGCCTCCAGACCGATGCCTGGCCGGATGCCATTCCACCCCTCCAGGCTACTGCGGCGGAGGAGTGTCGCCAAGCCAGCCGGGCCGACCATCTGCGCCAGTTTCGCTGGAAAGCGGAATACAGCAACTTGAACTGGACCCTGCTCCTGCTGCCGATTTACACCACCTATTATCTGGACGACAACCAGAACCCCCAACCTATTCTGTTGCACGGCCAATCGGGCCGGTTGAGTGGCCCGCGCCGGGCCTCCATGAAACGAGCGCAACAAACCGCTCTTATCATTGTGAGCGTGGCTACGGTGGTTTTTGTAATCAGCCTGATTTTGGGCGCGGTTGCGCTGGTTAGGCCGCCGGTGCTGGCAGTGGCTATCATCGCGTTGGTGGTCGCCCTTATCATTGGTCTGCTGGCCATTGCGCCTATCGTCATCGCCTGGCAATTCAACCGCTCGAACCCAAGCAGTTTTTGAAATTTGATTCTGACATTTGATATTTGGAATTTGAACCTTGATTATCGAAGCCACGCCCGGCAAACCAATGCCTTTAGGCGCCGCCGTAACTCAAACCGGCGCCAACTTCGCCATCTTTAGCCGCAACGCTACCCGCGTCTGGTTGATGCTGTTTGACGAACCCAACGACGACAACCCTAGCCACCAATTCGAGCTGGACCCCCTTACCAACCGCACTGGCGACATCTGGCACATCCACCTGACGGAGGTGCGTCACGGCCATTTATATCTCTACCGAATGGATGGGCCTTACGAGCCCAAACAGGGACATCGCTTTAACCGGCACAAACCCCTGCTCGATCCCTACGCCAGAGCGTTGAGCGGCGGCTTTGGCTGGGATTTCAGCGAGGCCTACGCTTACGACCGCACCTCGCCCCAGGGCGATCTTTCCTTTTCTACCACCACCAACCTGGCCGGAATGCCCAAGTGTATTGTCTACGGCGACGACGGGTTCGACTGGCAGGGTGATCGTCCCCTCAACCGCCCCCTGAACGAAACCATCATCTACGAAACCCACGTCTGCAGCCTGACTGGTCACCCGAGCGCCAATGTGCCTCATCCCGGCACATATCTGGGCGTGGCCGAAAAAATCCCTTACTTCAAAGAGTTGGGAGTTACGGCCATTGAGCTGTTGCCGATACACGTTTTCAACGAGTGGGAATTTACCCGCTTCAACCCCAAAACGCGGGAACTGCTGCGCAATTACTGGGGCTACAATTCGCTGGGCTTTTTTGCCCCCAATAATCGCTACAGCCACCGGGACGACAGTCGTGGAGAACAGGTGCTGGCCTTCAAAGAGATGGTGCGCGCCCTGCACCAAGCCGGGCTGGAGGTGATTCTTGACGTGGTTTTTAACCACACCATCGAAGGCAATCATCTTGGCCCCACCCTGAGCTTTCGCGGCCTGGACAACCGCATCTACTACCTGCTGGAAGACGATCTACGTTACTATAAGAATTTCTCCGGGGTAGGGAATAGTCTCAACTGCAATCACCCCATCGTGCGCGATTTCATTATCGACTGTTTGCGCTATTGGGTGCTGGAAATGCATGTGGATGGTTTCCGGTTCGACCTGGCTACGAGTCTCAGCCGAGATCGTTGGGGACACCTGTCGGGTAACCCCGCCCTGCCGGCCCGCATTGCCGAGGACCCGCTCTTGCGCACCGCCAAGCTTATTGCCGAGCCGTGGGACATTGCCGGTTATCAGGTAGGCAATTTCCCCGGCGGGCGTTGGGCCGAGTGGAACGATAAATACCGAGATGAAGTGCGCCAATATTGGCGCGGGGACCCCGGCCTAACCAGCGCCCTGGCCACCCGCCTGGCCGGTAGCGCCGACCTCTACTACGCCAATGGACGCAGCCCCAACCACAGTATCAATTTTGTAGCCTGTCACGATGGCTTTACTCTCAACGATGTGGTGAGCTATAACGTCAAGCACAACGAAATGAACGGCGAGGATAACCGGGATGGGCACGATCACAATTACAGCTATAACTATGGCTTCGAAGGACCAACCCATAATTTCCGCATCGAGGCCATCCGGTCGCGGCAGGTGAAGAATTTTCTGGCCACGCTCTTGCTCTCCCAGGGTACGCCAATGCTGAATGGCGGCGACGAGTTTCGTCGCACTCAGCAGGGCAACAACAACGCCTACTGCCAGGCCAATGAAATCTCGTGGTATAACTGGAGCTTTCGGGAAACGCATGCCAATATTTTCCGTTTCACCCGGTTGGCCATTGCCCAGCGCCAAGCCCATCCCCTTTTCCGGCGAACCACCTTTTTCACGGGCCGCGATTTGGATAAAGATCAATACCGCGACATTCGCTGGTACAGCTCCAGCGGTCGTGACGCTGATTGGGACCCGACCGATAAACGGCTGATGTGCCTGTTGGATGGCTCAAAAGAGGAAACAGGAGCCGATAGCGATGACGGGGACATGCTGATGATGTTCAACTCCGATGTCCGCTCGCACTTATTTTATCTACCTCTTGCCCCCCATGATGGACACTGGCACCTGCTGCTGGATACCAGCCTGCCCTCACCAGACGACATCCATCCCCCCGGCCAGGAAATAGAACTGGCCCCGATCATTGCTTACCACGTTAAACCTCGCTCGATGGTGGTGTTGATTTCAACATGGTAAGTGATTCCTGGTAGCCCGGATATACTCAGCCATGCTCACAAAATCCTCCGGCCAGAAAAACTGCCTGTCCTCTTGGCGTAAAACACCAACACCTGCCACCGCATCCAGACTCAACGGGCCATAGATGTGAGGAAAAAGCAGCCCCTCCTGCACGTGCGACGTGCCCCCCCGGAAATGGGCGCAGGCGGTTCGAATTTGACTTCCGCCGCCACCTTGCCCACCTCAATTACCAGCACCAACACCTCTTCAACCACATCGGCAAAATAATCATTAGCCACCGACAGCAAGGTAGCCGGTTCCCTGGTGCAATGGATAAAACCATCTTGTGCAAACAAAGCAGGAACATAGACGTTGTCTTTGGCCAACGAATTAAAGTCACTCCCGGTGACAAGATGATAAATCACATCTAGACTATTTTGGTTATCATTAATTCAACAAATAATCATGCTCCTGTCCAGAAGTATGGTTATAATTCCACCACCGTACCCAGGCCCTGCACCTCTGCCGCCCCAAGGACTTCATTGGCAGCGACGACATCCTGCACTGCGACACCTACAGATTTAAAGAAGGTAATTTCGTCATTTGTTTCGCGGCCTGGCCGGTCGCCGTTAACAATCTGGCCCAGTTCGGCGTGAATATCCAGCTTGCTGATAACACCTTTTTCCAGAGGGATAATCAAGTCCCCGGCCTCGGCCAGGCAGGCTTGCAGGGAGTCGACCACAATTTTGGCTTTTTGTACCGTCACTTCGTCCACCTCCTGCATGTGCGGGGTGAAAGAACCCACCCCCGTAACGTGCGTACCGGGCGATAGATGACGACCATTAAAAACGGGAATTCTCGAATTGGTAGCCGTAATAACGACATCCGCCCCCATCACCGCATCCCGCCGCGAATCAACCACAGAAATCGATGGGGCGTTGGGCCAACTCGACACTTCTGCGACAAATGCCTCTACCCGCGACGGCGTACGGTTCAACACCCGCACTTCTTTTACCTGGCGAACCTCAGTCACGGCCTCGAGCTGCATCCGGCCCTGTATTCCCACCCCAAACACCGCCACCACGCTGGCGTCAGGGCGGGCCAGCAAATCCGTCGCCAAACCACCCGTCGCGCCGGTGCGCAAGGCCGTCAGGGCTTCCCCGTTCATCAAGGCCAGTGATCGGCCGGTATCCGGGTCGATGACGGTAGCCAGTCCCATAAGGGCGGGTAAACCCCGGTTGGGGTTATCACCCCAAACGGAAAGCATTTTGAAACCAAGTTCGCGGCTTTGTTTTAAGTAGGCTGGCATTAACAACAGTGTACCCTGCTCAGTTTCCAACCGGGTCCGCAGCGGCATCTCGGCCTGGTTGGCCGATAACTGGCCAAACGCGCGGCGCATCGTCTCGATCGCCTGGCGCATGGGTAGCGCCCGGCGTACATCAGTAGCGGATAACACCCTTAATTTCATAAACTACCTCTCCCAAAGTTTTACTGGCGATAAAATTTTCTGGCGATATTATACAAGCTGCCAGGTTCTAGGCAACCCTGAAAATACTTTGTCAACTTGCTCTTGCTCAAATGCTCTGGATCGTCTAAACTCCGATTGATCCTAAAACCGGAGAGGATTCTTGATATGAATAAACGACCTCATATTTTGATCTTTAATCCTGACCAGTGGCGAGCCGACGTTGTCGGCCACCTGGGTAACCCGGCTGCCGTGACCCCCAACCTGGACCGGCTAGCGCAAACCGAGGGCGTATCGTTTCGTTATGCATTTTGTCAGAACCCGGTTTGCACACCCAGCCGCTGCTCGTTTATGACCGGCTGGTATCCCCACGTGCGCGGTCATCGCACCATGTACCACATGCTCCGCCCCGACGAGCCGGTGTTGCTGCGCACGCTCAAAGAGAACGGCTACTTTGTTTGGTGGGGTGGCAAAAATGACCTGGTACCCGGCCAGTACGGCTTTGCCGATTACTGTCATGTCAAACACAACGTCAAGCCGCGCTATCCCAATCTGCACACTTTTGACGACTGGCGCGGCGAACCGGGCAGTGACACTTATTACTCGTTTTACTACGGCCGGCTGGAACAAGATGACGACGAACCGCATTATAATGATACTGATTGGGCTCAGGTGTTGGGCGCGATTGAATTCATTAAAAATGCGCCGCAAGATCAACCGCTGTGCATTTACCTGCCGTTGGAGTATCCCCACCCGCCCTATGCCGTGGAGGACCCCTACTACAGCATGATCAACCGGGCCAAGTTGCCGCCGCGGATTCCGGCTCCAGCAGATTGGGAAGGCAAGCCAAGTCTGCTCAAAGGCATTTATCAACGGCAAAATATGCAAAGCTGGAGCGAAGACCGCTGGACAGAGTTGCGCGCAACCTACTACGGCATGTGCGCCCGCGTGGACAACCAGTTTGGCCTGGTACTGGATGCGCTGAAAGAAACTGGAATCTACAACAACACCGCTGTGTTCTTTTTCTCCGATCACGGCGATTTCACCGGCGACTACGGCCTGGTGGAAAAAACCCAAAATACATTTGAGGATTGCCTGACGCGCGTGCCTTTTGTGATTAAACCTCCGGCCTGGCTGCCGGCCAAGCCTCGTATCAGCGAAGCTCTGGTTGAACTCGTTGACTTTCCAGCCACCGTCGAGTCGGTGGCGGGCATTGAGCCTCAGCATACCCACTTTGGCCGTTCGTTACTGCCGGTGATAACCGGGGCCACCGACGAACATCGTGAGGCCGTGTTCTGCGAGGGCGGGCGACTTCACAGCGAGCAACACTGCATGGAACTGGAAACCTCATCAAGCCGGACGAGCACGGGTTTGTACTGGCCGCGAGTCAATCTACAACAGAGCGAAGGGCCGGAACATACCAAGGCGGTGATGTGTCGCACCAAAAATTACAAGTACGTGCGTCGCCTGTACGAACCGGACGAATTGTACGACCTGCAAGTCGATCCCGTCGAACTACACAACCGCATTAACGACCCGACCCTGGCTGAGGTGTTGGACCAACTCAAAGAACGGTTGCTGACCTTTTACCTGGAGGCTTCGGATGTTGTGCCTTATGAGCCTGATCGACGCGAGTAGGGAAGGATGGGGACGAAACACTCTTCTGTCTATCTGTCGGAATGAAGTTTAGCCGCCAGGGGGGCTTAAGGCAGATAATTATAATAATCAGGGTCATCATCGCTGACTCTTGAGTTCAACCTTCAAATAGGCCAAAAGTTGCCGCACCCCTACCGGAATCAAATCCCCGGCCACGCCGGAACCTTTGACATCCATTCCCACCAGGTAACAATTCTCAATCGGTGTGACCGGGTCAAGACGATGATCGCCGGTTTGGCCGAAAGTCTGGCCGGACTCGGTGCCGGGCCAGGCGCCGGTGAAAAACATCGGCACGGTCCACTCGACCACATCGTCAAACCGGGGAAAGAGGTTGCGCAGGTCGGCCAGGGCCAGGCCCAACTCGGCGACGCGGTCATCACTGCGGGTGGGGAAAAAAGCATCGTAGAGATAGTGACCAGTTCTGGACAGACTGGGATCCAGAACCGTCGGCGAGAATATACCTGCCACCCAGCGACATTGCGGGGTTATTGTAATTGGCGCATCGGTAAATAGTGGCTGGCGGGTGGCGCAAAACAGGGCGGCACACTCAACGCCTCTGAGTGCAGTCAATCGGCCCACGTAATCCCGGGGTAGGTTTTTGGCTCCGACGAGTTGCCCAAAGCGGGCCGGTCCGCCGTTGTGAATAACTACCTCGCTGCGCACTTCGCGGCCATCGGCCAATCGCACGCCGACCGCCTGATTACCTTTTACCAAGATTCTGGCAACCGGCGAGCGGACAAATAACTGCCCCCCGGCCTCGCGCAGGGTCCTGGTCAACGCCTTGATAATTGACCGCACGCCGCCGCGCGGCATCGCAAATTGACGGCCTGCCTCGCGGCTAGCCAATGCAATCTGGATGTACTCGCTGGCGGGCATCTGCGAGCTACTGAGGCCGGAAGCAGTGGTCACAACGGCATCAACCACAGCCAACAAATCGGGATCGGTACTGAATTGAGCTACATAATCCGCAGCAGAAATTTGGTTAAGGAAGGAAGATTGACTTTTGCGTCCGCCAATAACGGCTTTGAGCCAGGCTTTACGCGTCTGAGGCGTCAATAGGTCAAACAAACCGGCGTAATGGCGACCATCCGCAAAATGGATGGCGTACTGCTCCGTCAGCCCCACGTCTTCCAGAGAAACGTAGTCAAGTTCAATTCTCAGGTCGGCCAGCAAACGGCCAATGTTACTCCGGGGACCGAGACTCGTCCAGGCGCTGGTAGTCACCGCCGCGCCTTTGTAAGTCAGTTCGGTGTAACGCCCCCCGGGGAAGCCCAGTTTCTCGAACACGGCCACGGCGCGTCCGGCCTGGGCCAGGGCCGCGCCCACCATCAACCCACCGATGCCACTGCCGATCACCACCACCTCATATTCTTCTTTAACCCGGGGCCGATAAGGTTTCAGGGGTGTTTCTAGTTCGGGAACAAAACAATCAACGGGACAGGCGTAGACGCAGAGATTGCAATCGGTGCAGTTGGCCGGGATGAGTTTGGCCCAGCCGTTGGTGGTGAGGGCATTGTAGGGGCACACCAACACACAATAACCGCAACCGGTGCATTTTTCGGTAAGAAGGCGCATTTTTACCCCCACCTGGCCAAAGCCAGGCCACTACCAAAACGAAGCAGAGCCGTTACATACAACATCTCTCGCAAACCAATCACATCAGCCAACAAGGGGCCGAGCATGGTGCCTAACAACATCGCCACGTTCAGGGCCAGGTTATAAACGGCCAAATGAGCGGGACGGTTGTCTTCTGGGATAATTTCTAAAAGACGATTATACAACGCCCCACTTAAAATTCCCCAAATAACGCCCCCGGTAATTCCGGCAACCAGGAGCAAAGTGATATCGGTGCTGAGAGCCGTAAACAAAGGATAGGTTCCCAGCAAAATCGCCCCAATAACATTAAGGTAGTAATTGCCCATCCGTTTGGTCAGCGGGGCCAACAACGGAGCAGCAATTAACATGGTCAAATAGAAAACAGCGTTAACCCAACTAATCTCACCATCGGTAAGATGTGCCTCGCGGACCCAAAACAAGGGGAAAATTGGGGTAGGTAACAACTGGGTAAAGTGGAACAGGAAAAAGGCAAACATGGTCCACCAGAATGTTGGGGAAATATATCGAAAAGAACCGGCGTCGGGACGCCAGTTTATCACCATGCGCAACCCCACCGATAATCGTTGCGGAACAGGGCCGGTTAGCGCCACCAAGCGGCCGGGTTGGGCGCGGTCTTTTAAGGCCCGTCCCTGAAATTGAGGCGGCGTGGCCGGAATCTGAATCTTTATGACATGATAGGCGCTCATCATCGCGCCCACCGCGCCCAGACCAAACACAACCAGGTAACCCCATTCAAACGAGAGCCAATCTAAAATCGCGCCGCTCAACAAAAAAGAGAGCATGATGGTTCCGGCCAACAGGGCGTTCCGCCGACCCACCACCTGCCCGCGAAATTCCGGGGGAACCGTCGTCGCCAACATGGCGTTAAATCCTATCACCAGGGCCGTACCGGGAACGGCCATCAACAAGGTTAAAAATAACACCGACCAAATTTGCCAGGCCGCAGGCAATACAAACGGCAACGGAATCAAAAACACAAAGCCCAATCTTTGCAGAATAACCGTCTTTTTGAGGACATTCTGGAGAGGGCGTGCCTCTATCCAGCGCCCGGCCGGGAACGTCAATAAAACACTCATTAAGGCGGGGAGGGCGTTGAGCAACCCTATCTGCCAGCCTGTTGCGCCCAGACGTGTGGCAAAAACGGGCAAAAACGACATCGTACTGCCAAAAGCCAAGCCAAACCAGGTAATGTCCCAATAAAGATGCCAAAAATTGGCTGCTTGAATGGAAGGCTGCCTAGACCGAGGAGCTGATTTAAACTTTTCAGAGACAAGAGTCGATACTTTCATGATAATTTTCTCTGGTTGACAAATGAAATCACAAAAAATAGGGTGCGCTCCACGCCTTGAAGCACACCCATCAAGAGCAAAATTATTTATGCAATTAGGTTCACCCCGCTGAACACATTCATTGAGATGAACAGAGAAAATTATAGGCCCATTGAAGACAAATTGCAAAATCAAACTATGATTCCGACCGAAACGTCAACCAAGCAAACCTCGTAAACGGGCCAGGTTGCGGATATCGTCCTCTGGATCATTATCTTTGGGCGTTTCCAACAAAAAGGGAACCTCCTCAAAACGGGCGTCGTTGAGAAAATAGCCAAAGGGTTTCAGGCCAATGCAGCCCTCGCCAATGTGCGCGTGACGGTCAACGTGACTGCCCAGGTCTTTTTCGGAGTCATTAAAATGAATGACCTTGAGTTTATCCAAACCAATTACCCGATTAAACTCGACCAACAAAGCCTGGTAAGCGTCCGGCGTACGGAACTCGTAACCGGCAGCCAGAGCGTGACAAGTGTCAAAACATACCGCCAGGCGTTCGCTCTGGCGACAGCCGGTTAACATTTGGGCAATTTCTTCAAATGTGGATCCCAGCGCCGAACCCTGCCCGGCGGTGATTTCCAGAGCAATTTTGACCCGATGATCCGGCAGGCGTTTGTGTACCATATCCAACCCTTGCACCACCCGGGCAATACCGGCCTCGATGCCGGCATTCAAATGAGCGCCGGGATGCAACACCAGATAGGGAATTTTGAGTAATTCGCAGCGTTCCAATTCGACCACGAGGGCATCAACGGATTTCTGCCAGAGTTTGTCATCCATTGTGCCGATGTTGAGCAAATAGCTGGCGTGACACACTACCGGAGCGATACCGGTTTCTGCCTGTCGCTGGTGATACCGCTCGATGGCCTGGGGATCTAAGGGTTTGGCCCGCCACTGTCGATTTGATTTGGTGAAAATTTGGAAAGCGGTACAGTCAAGGGCTTCGGCCCGGTCAAAGGCCTGGTCAACGCCACCAGCCGTCGATAAATGCGCGCCAAGTAAGACCATAGAAACTACCCCCAAAATTGATATGAGACCAAAAAGTATACCATATCCGGCCCAACAAGCGAAAGGATATTGTCAACTTTGTAACTTCGTGTTATTCTTAGGCCCTGAGCCAAAATTAGATACCACCAAAACGTATCCTTTCGTCGATTTTTAAGACTGTATGTATAAGAACCACCTCACCTTAAATCCGCGGAAGAAGGGGCAATGCAACAAAATTTATGGCCGGATGAATTGAAAATTTTGGCAATTGACGACCATCAGGACATCCTTAATTTGATTCGGTTGTCGGTGGAACCGGCTGGATTTCGTTTGATTCGATCCAGCAGCGCCACAGAGGGTCTCAGCCTGGCTCTCACCGAATTTCCCGACCTGTTGTTGCTAGATTTGATGATGCCCGAGATGGATGGTTACGAATTATTGCGCCGGTTACGTCGTCATCCCAAATTGGAGAAAATGCCGGTTATTGTTATCTCCGCCAAAATCAACACCCCAGATCAGCAACGGATGATGCAAATATCCGGCAATTCCATCGATGCATATCTCGGCAAACCGTTTACCCCGGCTGATTTGCTGCGTACCATCAAGTCGGTTTTGCTGGAACATCGAGAGTACCTCCTGGAGAAAAACAGGCAGCCAGAAAAACCGTGGGAGAAACATCTGGTGTATTAAAAAGTGATTTCCGGCCATAATTGAAGATCAGCAACAAGTTACCCCGGCTTTGCTGAGTGCGTCAGTCTCTGGCTGGGGTTTTTTGTTTTTTCAAGGCAGCAATGATCTTTAAATCGGAACGGGCAAACGGAAAGGCATCCATTTCGTCCAAAGCGACCCAGCGCCAGTCGGCCACCTCCAACGCTTGCGGCTGACCTGCCAGCAAACGGCAGTAGAACGCGTGCAACGTAATCTTAAAATGTGTATAACCGTGCTTGATTGAGACAAGTGGCTGGCCCACCTCAATCTCGAGGCCAAGCTCTTCCTGTATTTCCCGCCGTAAACATTCGGCCAGGGTTTCGCCATCTTTCTGTTTGCCGCCCGGAAATTCCCACAAACCACCCAGCATACCATCGAGTGGGCGTTGCGCAATCAACACCTTGCCACCCTGACGAATGACCGCAGCCGTGACATCGTAATGCGGCAGATCCTTTTTGGCCGACTTGATCGGCAATTCCTGTTCGATCCCCTGCAAATGAGCCGCACACAAATCATGGATTGGACACGAGGAACATCGAGGGGATAGGGGCAGGCAAACCGTTGCCCCCAGTTCCATCATCGCCTGCGTCCAGTCACCGGGATGATTCGGGTCTACCAGCGTAACGGCAGTTTGTTTAAGCTGCTGCGCCGCTTTGCCGCGTTGAATATCCCCCTTAATAGCAAACAAACGAGCCAGCAGCCGTTTAGCATTACCATCAATGGCGGGAACGGCCTCGCCAAAGGCAATGGCGGCCACCGCTCCGGCGGTATAATCACCAAAGCCGGGGAGTCTTCGCAACTCGGCGTAGGTTTGGGGGAGCTGACCATCGTATTTTTTGACAATCTCTATAGCAGCTTTGTGCAGATTGCGCGCGCGAGCATAATACCCCAAACCCTCCCATACTTTCAGCACCTCTTCTAGCGGGGCAGCGGCTAAAGCCCAAACGTCGGCGAATTTTGCCAAAAAACGATGGTAATACGGAATAACCGTAGTCACCTGGGTTTGTTGCAGCATCACTTCCGACACCCAGATGCGATACGGTGAGGACTCGCCGCGCCAGGGCAGGTTGCGCCGATACTGATAATACCACTCCAGCAGCCGGCAACGGATTTTCTTCACCTCAGAGGAATCAACTATCGGTGTCATTTGAATCCGGGAAATTCTACCTCAAGGCCAACAAAACGAAAAACATTACCATTGGGAAAGGCCATGAGGTATTTACATAATCTAAAAGTCATGTTGCCATTTAGATGCCATCGGGGTATAATTATGATGATTACTTCACATAATACTAGATTTTGTAGAATCGATTATCATTTTAGCCATATCTAGTGTGGTCATCTGTTACGTGAGATATTTTATACTATCCATCCTTACAATTACATTAAGCGCTTGTACGGTCCATCCGTTTCAGGATTCGTCTCAATCTCCACCAATCGCGCCGATCATCGAACCATCAATTGCCCAAACAACTGAAAGTGTTCCAGAAATTCAGCTAGAGTTTCCTGCCTCAACTACAACTTCCGACCGGGCCTTCGAAGATGGTCGACCGTTAGCTGCCCGGGTCAATAACCAGCCGATTTTTCTGGATACTTACCAAAAACAGGTTGCCCATCTCGAACAGGCGCTGAAAACCCAAAACATAGATTTGACCAGCGAGGAGGGGCAAACCGTTCTGGCTCAAGTGCGGCGACAGGTTTTAGACTCGTTGATTGACCAACTGGTGATTGAGCGGGCGGCCAGCCAACGCGGCCTTACGGTATCAAACGAAACACTCGAGGCCAAAACGCAAGAGAGTATTGAGCAGGGCCAGGGTCAAACGCAGTTTGAGGAATGGCTGGCGTTTAACAACCTGACCATGGAAGAGTTCAAAGAAACGTTGCGCTCACAATTGATTGCCAACCAGATGTTTGAACACATTACCGGCAATGTACCCGATACCGCAGATCAGGTACAACTTCGCCACATTCTGGTAGCCGATGAAGCGACGGCCCGGGCCATTATCGAACAACTGAAAACAGGGGAGGATTTTGCCGCCCTGGCTCAGGCCCATTCATTGGACGAGAGCAGTCGAGCCAATGGTGGCAGTTTGGGCTGGTTTCCCCAAGGATTGGGGTTGGTCCCGCCGGAAGTAGAGGCGATTGCCTTTTCCATTCAACCGGGTGAAGTCAGCGGTCCCATTAAATCGGCCCTTGGCTTCCATATCATCCAACTGGAGAATCGAGAGACCGCCCGCCCCTTAGGCGACATGCACCAGGCGTTGAAACAACAGATATTCATAAATTGGCTAAAAGAACAACGCTCAGCAACTACGATAGAAAGATATGTAGGCCCATAGTTCTGGACATCGTTTTGATTTAGACTATACTTTTGTATTGACTCCTTACCAGGAGTAAGGGAATTCCAGAAAAAT
The DNA here is from genome assembly GCA_016926805.1 of Anaerolineae bacterium. Classification (GTDB taxonomy): domain Bacteria; phylum Chloroflexota; class Anaerolineae; order 4572-78; family J111; genus JAFGNV01. Next base: position 69 of record JAFGNV010000043.1, on the reverse strand, counting down.
AATTCTCCCAAAACTGACTACCCAATCAAGTCGAAAAGTGTCAAAGCAAGCAGAATTTGGGGAATTCCT
>JAFGNV010000042.1 GCA_016926805.1 Anaerolineae bacterium | reverse complement strand
CTCCCCCACCGTCCGGGAAACTTCGTAATGTTCTTTTTCGTAGCCAAACGAACCGGCCATGCCGCAGCAGCCGCTGGGAATTTCCTCAACCAGGGTATCGGGCAACAGCCTCAACACTTTCAACACCGGCGCAGTGCCGGTGAGGGCCTTTTGGTAACAGTGGCCGTGCACCAAAATGTGGCGCGGTTTTTGGGGCGGAGCAAACTTCAAATCCAATTCCCCTCGCCCGGCCAAATCGGTCAAAAACTCCTCAATAAAAAAGCTATGTTTGGCGACCAGCCGGGCTTCGTTGCTGCGTAACAAATCGGGGTACTCATCGCGGAAGGTGGTCAGACAGCTTGGTTCAATGCCGATGATGGGAACGCCTTGGGCCGCAAATGGGGCCAACAAAGCCACGTTATGGGCTGCATTGTTGCGAGCATCTTTTAACAAACCTTTGGAAATCATCGGGCGGCCGCAGCATTTCCGGTTGGCCATCAGCTTGACGGCAAACCCGGCGGCTTCCAACACCCGCACCGCGGCTTGCCCCACTTCCGGCTCATTGTACGTGAGATAAGTATCGTCCCAGAGGATCACCGTTCCGCGCGTAGCGGCGGGCGGATGGGGACGGTGATAGAACCACTTTTGGAAGGTAAACGAGGCCAGGGGAGGCAGGGCGTGCCGCCGGTCAAGGCCCAGGAAACGGTCCAAACCCCACCGGAACAAAGGATGCCGATACACCCAATTGGTGAGGGCCGGAACAATACTACCTAACCGGTTGAGCAAATGGATATGACCAAACAGCCAACTGCGCAGGGGCACCCCGTGTTTAGCCAGATACTGGGCCAGAAATTCGTATTTGAGTTTGGCCATGTCCACCAGCGAGGGACACTCGCGTTTGCAGGCTTTGCACTCCAGGCACAGGTCTAATATCTCAAATACTTCCCGGCTGGTCATCCCGTCCGGGCCAAGTTGGCCCGTCATCGCCGCCCGCAGCGCATTGGCCCGGCCCCGGGTGGAATGGGCCTCCTCACGGGTGGCCCGGAACGAAGGGCACATTGTCCCCCCTTCCCGGCGGCGGCAATCGGCCTGGCCGTAACACATTTCCACCAACCCGGCAAAACCGCCGTCGGCAGAGAAATCGAGATAGGTTTGGGTAAGGGTGTAGGGGGTGTGGTAAGCGGGATTGAACCGCAATAGTTCCGGGGTCCAGGGGGCGGGTGCGTCAATGATTTTGCCAGGATTCATGCGGTTGTCCGGGTCAAACAATCCTTTGACTTCTCGAAACGCCTGGTGCAGCCGGGGGCCGTAGAGTTTTTCGTTAAAATAACTGCGGGCCAAACCTTCGCCGTGTTCGCCGGTGGTGGTGCCGTGATGGGCAATGGCAATCTCGGCAAAAGAGGTGCAAATGGTTTGCATCAGCTTCAGGCCGGCCGGGGTTTTGAGATTGACCACCGGGTTGATGTGCAAACAACCCGCGGATACGTGGGCAAAGAAAGAGGCTTCGGTGCCGGCTTCACGGCAGGCTTGTTCGATGGCCTCGGCGTAGCCGGGCAGTTGGTCAATGGGCACGGTGGCGTCGTCGGCAAAGGCCCAGGGTTTGGCATCGCCGCGCCGGCCCATGAGCAGGCCGCCGCCAGCTTTACGCACAACCCAGACGTTATTTATTTCGTCGTCGGCGGTGCAGTGGACCACCCGGCCTTGATATCCGTTGCGGCGCAACCGCCTTTCTATGGCTTCAGCCTGGGCCGCCATTGCGGCCGGGTCGTCGTCGGCCAGTTCAACCATGAGCATGGCCTGGGGATCACCCTGGATAAATCGCTCCAGGCGAGACCCATATTCGGCATGCGAACGGGTCAACCGCATAAAAAAACGGTCAAGCAATTCAATGGCCGCCGGTTTTTCTTCAAGAATGAAAGGCGCTATTTCGAGCGTGGTGCGCAAATTGTCAAATTGTAAGATCATCAAGCGGGTGTACCGGGGGCGGGGCACCAGGTTGAGCGTCACCCCGACAATGTTGGCCAGGGTGCCTTCGCTGCCCACGATGAGCGGGGCCAGGTTGAACGGTCGCCCGGCTTCCTGGTCGGCCAGCAGATAGTTGAGGTTGTATCCGGCCACGTTGCGCCAGGTGCGGGGATAGCGGGCGGCAATGTCGGGCCGGTAGTGGGCCACCAGCGGGGGAATCTCGCGGTAGAGTTTGCCTTCCAGGGTTGTTTGTTGGGCCAGCGCGGCCACCTGGGCCGGGCTGCGGGGGCCAAAATTTGCCCGGCTGCCGTCGGCCAAAATAACGTCCACCTCGCGGATGTGGTCAACCAACATCCCGTATTTAACCGAGTGCATCCCGGTTGAATTATTGCCGGCCACTCCGCCCAGCGTGGCCATGGGGGTTGAGCCGGGGTCCGGGCCAACCATTAAATGATACAGGCGGAGGGCGGTATTCAGGCTGCCCAAAACCATTCCGGCCTCGGCTTTGGCCCAATGTTCGGCGGGGTTGATCTCCAGGAGACGGTCTACATGGCGAGAGTGATCAATGATCAAGCCGGGACCAATGGCCTGGCCGGAAACGCTGGTTCCGGCGCCGCGGGGCACCACCGAAACCTGATGGCGGTGGGCCAGTTCGATAGCTGCGGCTACGTCATCTACGTCGCGGGGAATGACCACGCCTACCGGGACCACCTGGTAGCAGGAGGCATCGGTGCTGTAAAGTTGGCGGGTCAGGGGGTCAAATTTGACCTCACCGCCGATGGCTTTTTGTAAATCGTACAATAATGCTTGAGTTGTTTCCGAATGGTCAATCAATTATTAGCCCCTTCTTTCCTGGCCGGTAAGCCGAGTAGAGCAATTTTCAAGGTTAGTTCAATTACCTTATCCCTATCTATAATACAGTCAGGAGTATTTTTTGCCTAATCAGGAGTTGACCTTATGGTTGGGCCACTATTCTATTTCCGTAGATTCTAACATAAAACTCATGTGACAGAGTGAAAAGTTGGTGCTATAATGTGGGTTATTCTATTGAGGATGTCTGGTAATTGTGGCCGCGGTATTAGTCCAGTCTCGAAATGAACATTTTGGTTTACGCTCAATGGACCCGATGAAGGATTTAAAAGGCGTGGCCGACTTAATTGAAGAAGCTTTTGCCAACGATCTGGACCGTTTCGGCCAGAATGCCCTACAAGAATTGCGGTGGTTGAGCCGTTTCAAGCCAGTTCTATGGTGGATGATTTACTTTAATCCTGACCACAGTGATTTTCTATCTGGTTTTGTCTGGGAAGAAGAGGGTAAGGTTGTAGGCAATATTACCGTAAATCGTACATCACTGGGTTCGCGGCGTTGGTTAATTAGCAACTTGGCCGTTTACGAAAATTATCGAGGCCGAGGTATTGGTCGCAGCCTGATGGATGCAGCTCTGGAATTAGTTGAAGAATACAACGGCATATCTGTCTCCTTGCAGGTACGAGCCAACAATCTTGAAGCCAAACGACTCTATCAATCACTTGGCTTCAAGGAAATCTCAGGAACTACCTATCTGCGAACAGGTCGCGTCCCCAGAATTGCCGGGATTTACGAACTTCCCAAACTACCCAAGGCCCTCTCTCTGCGTCCACGTCGCTATAATTCCCAAGATACAAATCAAGCCTACAATTTAGCCTGCGCGGCTACCCCCCCTGTAACCCAAAAAGACTGGCCTCTATATCGACATCATTTTCAATTGGGCAGCCAGCAGCACCTCAGCGATCTTCTCTGCACTTTAGTTGGTAGTGGTTCATCGGCTCATTGGGTGGTTGAAGATGGGCAGCGGTTTGTGGGTCTTATGGACATTCAACCAGGATCGTTTAGACAACCGCATCACCTCCGCCTGATCGTCCACCCGGATTGGCGAGGATTCCTGGAGAAGTTTCTGATTGGCCATGCGTTTGACTATCTGTTTCCATGGCGCAACCGAAGTATCATCATCAAACATCCGGCAGAGCATACCGAAGCGGTTGAAGTTTACAAAGAATTCGGCTTTCAGGAGGAGCAAACCTTGCTCTGGATGAAGCGCGAGATGTAAACTGATGGTCAAATAATCCAGGTCAGGCCCTATCCTCTTCAACCAGACGTCGTGTTTCTGATGCAAGTTTTGGCGTGAGCACACCATGCAAAAACTCAGCAGAAAATTCTCTTGATTAATCCAGTTTATGCTAGATTTATCGATTATCATTGTAAACTATAACACCTGTGATCTACTGAGAGATTGTCTCTGCTCGATTTACCAGAATCAAGGAGACATCGCTTTCACCGTCATTGTGATTGACAATGCGTCTCCAGATGCCAGCGCTCAGATGGTAGCCCGTGAATTTCCCCAGGCCGAATTGATTGTCAGTGAAATCAACGGGGGATTTGCTTACGCCAATAATCTGGGTCTGCGCCGCGCCGGTTTTGACAACACGGGTCAGCCCCAACCCGATGCGCCTCGTTACGTCCTTCTCCTCAACCCCGACACCGTTCTGCCAGCCGCCGCTCTGGCGGAGATGATAAACTTTATGGATACACATCCAGATGTTGGCGCCGTTGGACCAAAACTGGTAAGGTTGGACGGTAGCCTGGATTTAGCCTGTCGCCGTTCTTTTCCCACACCAGAAGTGAGTTTCTACCGCATGGTGGGCCTGTCAAAACTGTTTCCCCGCAGCCGCATTTTTGGACGCTACAATATGACGTTTGCCGACCCCGATGAGTTGCTAGAAGTTGACGCGTTGGTTGGCGCGTTTATGATGATTCGCCGGGAGACCATTGCCCAGGCGGGCCTGTTGGATGAAACCTACTTTATGTACGGCGAGGATCTGGACTGGGCTTACCAGATCAAAGCCAATGGCTGGAAAATCTATTACAATCCGGCAGTCACGGTAACTCATGTCAAACGAGCGGCCAGCGCCGGGAGTTCCAAAGCCAGAATAGAATTCTATCGCGCTATGGATATTTTCTACCGTAAATTTTATGCCCAAACCACTCCTCTTTGGCTGCACGGCCTGGTTGTAACCGGCATCAATTTATCCTGGCGGTTCAGCCAACTCAAATACAGCCTCTTGAACTTCTTCAAGCGCGATTCTATTTTACAGAAACACTCCACCGAGGTGCAGTAATGAAGCAACGTGCTCCGGTTATCTTCATGGTCTCCTTAGTGGTTACTGATATTTTGATGATTGGCCTAGCCTTCTTTATAGGCTACCAGCTCCGTCTGCAATCAGACTATGAAAATATTCAGCCCTTCTCAGCTTATGGGGGCATGCTGCTGGTTCATACCATCTGCAATCTTATTGTTTTTTTCTTTTATCGACTTTATCACCGCCAGCGGTCATTGTCTTACATCGACCAATTCTACTCGATATTCGGGGCCGTTTCGGTCGGCACCATTATTGCCATCGCCTTTATCTCCTTTGCCCTCAAGAATCAACTCGACTATCCTCGTTTGATGATGGTTTACATCTGGATCCTCACCATTCTATTGGTCTCGTTAGGACGGGTGATTCAGTCGCGGTTGCAGCGCAGTTTGCACGCCCATGGTTGGGGCGAGGAACGTGTCCTCATTGTGGGCGCTGGCGAGATTGGCCGGATGATTCTGCAAAAAATCCACGACACCCCCAGTTTGGGGTACCATGTGGTTGGTTTTGTGGACGATGACCCTCACAGCAAAGCCGTCCAAAATAGCCCGGTATTGGGCAAAATTGACGACATTCCCGACCTGATTGGATCCGAAAGCATCAATGAGGTTATTGTGGCCATGCCCGAAGCTTCTCATCACGAAATCCTCAAAATTGTGAACAAGTGCGACCGGGCCAAGACGTCGATCAAAGTATTTCCCGATGTTTTCCAAATTATGGCCAGCGAAGTCTCTATCGGCGACCTGGGAGGACTGCCGTTATTGACCGTCCGCGACACCGCCTTGCGCGGTTGGAAGTTAACGGTCAAACGGGCCATTGATGTGGCCGGGAGCACAGCCTTTCTGATCCTCGCCTCGCCGATTATGATGCTTCTGGCCATCTTAATCAAGCTCGATTCCGATGGGCCTGTTTTTTACACCCAAGAAAGGATGGGGTTGGACGGCAAACGGTTCATGATGCTCAAATTTCGCTCGATGCGCACCGATGCCGAAAGAGAAACGGGGCCGGTGTGGGCCACCGCCAATGATGATCGCCGCACGCGTTTGGGCACGTTTATTCGCCGCCTCTCCATCGACGAGTTCCCCCAATTCATCAACGTCTTATTGGGTGATATGAGTCTGGTTGGCCCCCGTCCTGAGCGCCCCGTGTTTGTGGAGCAGTTCAGGCAGAACATCCCGCGCTACATGGACCGTCACCGAGAAAAGGCGGGCCTCACGGGTTGGGCCCAGGTTAACGGCTTGAGAGGCGACACCTCGATCATCGAGCGGACCAAATACGATTTGTGGTACACCGAAAACTGGTCCGTCTCCCTTGATTTCCGCATCATGATTCGCACGATTCTGAACCTGTTTATCGACAAAAATGCCTACTAATTTGTTTCACGTGAAACATCCCCCCACCAAAGATTGAGGAGAATATATTGCCTCGCATCTGTGACTACGAAGGCAGCCGATACCGCACCGATTTTTGGGAAGGCCAAAAACGGGAGTACGAAGATCACGTTGAACGAATAGCTCTCCAGAAACTCCTGCCGCCTAGCGGAGAACGGCTGATCGAAATTGGCGCAGGTTTTGGTCGTTTGGCCGATTTATATCAGGGATATCAACAAATCGTTCTGACCGACTATGCCCGGACTCAACTGGAAGAGGCGCGGGCATATCTGGGCGACGATGACCGCTTCACCTACGTTGTCGCCGATGTTTACCAACTTCCCTTTGTGGATAATCTCTTTGACGCGTTGACCATGGTCCGGGTGATGCACCACCTGGCCGATGTGCCCGCGGCCTTGACCGAACTTCATCGTATCATTGCTCCAACCGGCACCGCCATCATCGAACACGCCAGCAAGTTCCACTTAAAGTCCCTGCTACGTTGGGCGCTGTGCCGCCAGAAATGGAATCCTTTTGACCATACCCCTCTGGAATTTGTCGAGCTTAATTTTGATTTCCACCCGGCCTGGATGCGCCGACAATTTGTGGCTGCCGGATTTCAGATAAACAATATTCGCACGGTTTCCCATTATCGCCTTGACCTGCTCAAACGCCTTCTGCCAACCTCTTGGCTGGTTACGCTCGATAGGCTTGCCCAGCCTACCGGCAACTGGTGGCAACTGACTCCCAGTGTCTTTTTGCAGGCTCGCCCCCAAAAAACCGGGGGGACTCCTCCCCCCGGGTTCTTTCGCTGTCCCAAATGTCACTCGGCTGACCTGCTTCGTCAGGCGTCTCCACCCGAATTTAGCCAAGGTGACCTCTTGATCTGTCAATGTTGTCAATGTCGTTGGACCTTCAAGAACGGCATCTACAACTTCAAAACCCCGCTCCTTGTTTAGCACCTGGCCAGTTACCATTTTTTGCTACGCGTATTGAAAAATTATTTTAGTTATGTTATGATTGGAGTTACGTAAAGTAGTTTCCATTATGTATAGTCAGAAGGAGACCATCCGATGAACAAACCACTTGCCCAAACAAGCAAATTACTGGTAGTTATTATCCTGGCCTTACTTATTTTATCCGCCTTTACCCTCTCCGGGTTTACCATAGCCACAATGTCGCCCGCTCAGGATGTTTACCTGGCGATTCCCAACCAGGGAGACGAAACTCCCGCCAGCCTGGTGGATGTCATCAAAAATGGGGGGTTTGAAGAATGGGAAGGAGAAAATCCCCACGAAGGCCTTGCCCGCTACTGGCAAGGCTACCACAACGGGCAGGCCTTTTTTGGATTTTACAACGAAACCTGGCCAGAAGCCGTTCTCAACGGCGAACATGCCCAACTGATGGAAATCAACCAAGTAGAAGCGAATATTCTGGATCGGGTTATCGCCATTTATCAAACGGTCAACGTCAACCCCAATAGCCAGTACAACCTGCATATTCGAGCGATTATGCGTTCGCAGGCTCCGGCGGCAGATAGAAACAAAAACGAAGTCGAAATGCATTGGGGGGTTGATTTTTCCGGTGAAGGCGACTACGACAATGTTAAAGAGTGGCACCTGATGCCCTTAACCGAGCAGTATCGGCTCGGTTCATCCGGAAAATATCCCGAAGACATTCCTCTGTACTATCAGGTTATCACCGGCACCGTTTCCACCGGCGATTCAAGCAAAGTTAGCCTGTTCATTCGTGGTCTCAAAAAATTCCCTACCGGCACCGAGGTAAATTTTGATCTCGATGATGTTTCCCTGGTAGGGCCGCCGTCTGGCGGCGCGCCGGCCACGGCCACCCCCTTGCCCGAGGGCGAACCCACGCCCACGCCTGAATCGGGTATGCCCACCAGTGGGGCAACCCTTCGCTCCAACATTTCCGTGGGGACAGTAGTGTTGGGCGGCCTGGTCTTTGCGGTGTTAGGCGTAGGCGCAGCGATTAGCCTGCTGTACCGCCGAGGCGATACCTGATACCTTGACCAAACCCGCTATCAGAGACTTTGGCCACACCAGGGGCAGGGTTTGACACACTGCCCCTGTTTGATTCTGGTCGCCGGTCTTTTGTACTATGCTACAAAATATAGTATACTTTAAGGAGAATTACCCCTAGTGGTGGTGTTCTAGCGACTGAGCAGGAAATACTCCCCGCTCATAATTCCTTCAATCCTTAACTACCAGGGAGGTTAGCGATGAAGGTTGTGTGTTTGCAAGAAAATCTGGCCAAAGGTTTGAGTATTGTGGGCCGGGCAGTGGCCAGCCGGAGTACGTTACCCATTTTATCGAATGTAAAACTGGAAACTGATGGTGACCGGCTAAAATTATCGGCCACCGATCTGGAAATCAGCATCAATTGCTGGGTGGGGGCCAAAATAGAAGAAGAGGGGTCCATTACGGTTCCAGCACGTCTCTTGGGCGAGTTTGTCAACTCGCTGCCTCCCGAACGAATTGATCTGCACCTCGACCGGGAGACGCAAACCCTCAATCTGAAATGCGCCCGGTTTGAGTCTAATATCAAAGGCATCGATGCCCTGGAATTTCCGCCCATCCCCACCGTATCTGAAACCGACGACCTGATCAAGCTGGAGCCTGAACTGCTGCGGACGATGATCTCTCAGGTGGTCTTTGCCGCCGCCACCGACGAAAGCCGTCCCATCTATACCGGTGTACACGTGCAATTCCATGAAAACGACTTGACCATGGCCGCCACCGATGGTTTCCGCCTTTCGGTCAAGTCAACTACCCTGGAGCAGGGTTTTGGCACGTCGGCGGATGTCATTGTGCCAGCCCGGACGCTGAACGAACTCTCGCGCATTGCCGGCGGCCAGGAGCAGTTGATTGAGGTAAGCATTCCCCCGGATCATCGCCAGATCATCTTTCGTCTGGAAGACGTGGAAATAGCCTCGCAATTGATCGAGGGTGAATTTGCCAACTCCACCAAAATTGTCGATGAAGCCAGGGCGTTTAATACGCGCAGCGTGTTAGATACCACCAGTTTTCTCAAGGCGGTGCGCGTATCTCACCTGTTTGCCCGCGATACCAACAACGGCGTGACCTTGGAGATTGCCCCGGCCGGGGATGAATTGATGAACGGTCGCGTCACCTTCATTGCCACCAGCCCGGAACTGGGTGATAACGTGGTTGACGTAGACGCCTCGATTGAGGGCGAGTCGGTAGAAATTAGTTTTAACGCCAAATATCTGATTGACCTTCTCTCCATGGTCGACAGCCCCCAGGTGGTGTTAGAAACCCGCAACCCCGACGAAAACCCGGGCGTCTTTCGCATGGTGGGCGACGAGAAGTTTACCCACATTATTATGCCCATGCGTTTGCCAAGATAGTTTTTCAGAGATATGAATATAAAAAGGCACTCCAAGCATAACGAGTGCCTTTTGGTATTTTTTATCAAATTTCCGACAAAAGTTATCCCGCTAAATTACGCAGCCAGGTAAACCAAAATGCAATTCCTATCAAGAGAAATGTCGTTATCGACCAAACATTTGCCCAAAAGCTGGCCGATTTCCCGGTAACCATGGCCATTTTCGCGGCATCGTGTTTCTCTGGTTCATTTCGGGCCAGGTAGGTTATGGCCCGCCAATCGCGAAAAGCTCTGACCACCCCCAAGACAACCATCAGGTAAAGTAAAAAGATCGACCAGATCAACCCTGTCTTCCAGGCCACCCAAATAAATGCACCTCCTAAAACAAAACTGATCAAAAACGTTGAAATAGACCGGCCGTGACGCAAAGCGCTGAAAATCAACATGAGGCCAATAAAACTTGGCTCATCTGTAAAAAGTGTGCATTTATGGTAGACTGAGGGTATGGAATTTCCAATCACTGAACTTCTTGATTATGATAGTAGTG
>JAFGNV010000002.1 GCA_016926805.1 Anaerolineae bacterium | reverse complement strand
ACTCCACTTTTTTTGCCCGGTTTGAGCATCCAGCGCATAAAGATAAGGGCCGGAGCCAAAATAAACCAGGCCATCGGCCACCGTGGGAGGGGAATTCGTCCAATAACCTTCAGTTTTGAAACTCCACCTTTTTTGCCCGGTTTGACCATCCAGGGCATAAAGATAATTGCCAAAGCCAACATAGACCAGCCCATCCACCACCGCTGGCGAGGAAAACGACGCCCCGCCAGTGGCTTGTTTCCACACCAACTGGCCGATCTGGCTATCAAGAGCGTAAACGTAACCATTCATACTACTGAAATAAACCAGGTTATCGGCTATGGCCGGGGAAGTCCAAATTCTATCGTCGGTGTCAAACGACCAGGCTACTTCGCCCAACGACGGGACAATCTCCACATGATAGGCGCCGGTATGCTGTGGGTTACCGCGAAACATGCTTCCGGCGACGCTGGTTTCCGGCGGCGGCGTTTTGCCCGTGAAGATGAAGAAGAGACCCAGCGTTAGAGCCACTAACATAGTCAAAGCCACCGCCCCCGAAACCGGTTGATCCAGGGTTGTCCAGAACAGGATCAAACTGGCGCCTCGCCTCCGCTTGAGACGCGGCGCAATCGCCGCAAAGGACATCCGCGCCGAGGGTTGCATTTTTCGCAAATCACCGTTCAAACCGTATTGAATGCGGCGTTGGGTAGTTTCATGGTCGGTCAAGAGATTCCGGCATTGGGCGCATTCAGCCAAATGACGGTCAATCTCTTCGCGTTCAGCATCGGTGAGCGTTTGGTGAATATAACCGATGAGTTGTTCGTGGGTCAAATGGTTGGTCATCACACCCGCTCCTCTTCTAGGCTACTACTCAAGTCGGCCAGACTGCCTGGAGCAAGAGCAGCCCGCAATCGCTGATAAGCCATGCGCACGCGAGACTGAGCGGTAGGAATTGGACAATCTAAAATCTCCGCCATTTCCCGGTAGGTGTGCCCAACCCAATAGCGCAGGAGAATTGCCTCCCGCAGAGAGGGGCTTAGAGTCTGGACAGCTTCTAACACTTCACCGCGTATTTCGGCGGCCACTACTTGCTGTTCCTGGCCGGGAGCAGAATCGGGGGCATTACCACCTTTTTGCAGCCAGGCCGTCAAGGAAAACTGGTCCAAAAAGCGGCGGCGTTGTCGCTGCTTATCCCGGCAGCGACTGACCGTGATGGTATGCAGCCAGGTACTAAAACCGGCTCGCTGCGGGTCATAACGCCGAATATGGGTCAGGGCGTAGGTTAAGGCATCCTGGGCCGCTTCTTCGGCGTCGGCCGGATTACCCAACAAACCATAAGCCAAACGAAACGTTTGATCCCGATAACAGTTGTACAGCGCTTCGGCAGCGCGTTGGTCACCAGCCTGCCACCGTTTTATGAGAGTATTGGTATCGGTCATTTTTGGATCAGCCTGCGTAACATACTGCTGTGGGACAGAATTCAACGCCCCAGCCTAAGCCTGCTCTGAAGAAGGGGCGACTCTCTCATTTGGGTCATCAGACAATTTACAAAAGGCGTAAAAATGATCGCAATAATCGTCCCCTTCCATGAGGGTTTTGGTCCATTTGAACCGTATCCCCGGATTATAACCCTATCGCCGCTACCGTACGCCAGGATGACCAGTTTTGGTTTGAGTAGGGTGAAAGAAACAGGGGAAGCATTAATCGCCTGAACATGGTGTAATTTCCCCCGTCGGTTTTAGAAGTTTCTAAAGAATTATACGTAAGCAAGGAGAGAATTAATCAACAATTTACAGACGATTATTGGCCACGACAATTGTAGTTATTCGACTGGAACGGATCCCATCATCGTTTCGGCTTCTCGCTGCGCCACGACCATAGCCTCTTGCGCGGTTGCCCGGTCATTTACTGCCTCATCCACGGCCCGGCCAAATATCTGCATCGCCCCGGCGAGTTTGGCTCCGGTAGCGGGAGGAACCAAAACGGCATTTTTTATCGATGCCAGGGCCGCCGTGGCCACCTCTCCGCCAACTTTTTTCTGATACGCCTCAGATTCGGCCAGCGACGGGCGGGCCGGCACCAACCGATAGGACGTTTGCCGGCTCAAAAATAGAATCCACTGCCAAGCCGCTTCAACATCCTGGGTTTGGGCGGCAATGGCATATCCTTCAACCCAGATTTGGGTCAGCGATTGGGCATCACGCGGCAGGGGCGCAACCCCCCAGTTCATATCCCATTCAACCGGCCAGGTCAATCCGCCGCGCTCGGACAGCGCGCCAATCCACATTCCTATCCGGCCGTTGCGGATACCGTCATAAATGGCATATTGACCGCCCCGGAAGGTCCGCCGCGCTTCCTGGAGCGTCGGGGCAATATCGTATTCGGTATACAATTTGGCATACCATTCTACGGCCTCGATGGTCAACGGTTCGTCAAAGGTGGTTTGGGAGGGATTTTGCACATCATCAACAATGCGTCCACCATGCTGATAGATAAAATACACCGCGTCAAAAAATCCCGGTGTGGTAACCGGGCCGGTAGTGGTGTAGCCATAAATTCCAGCCTCGGGATTGGTTACCGATAAACCACTATTCAAAAAATCATCCCAGGTCCAGTCGATGTGCGGATAGGGCACGTTGTTTTGGTCAAACAAATCCTTATTGTAATACATCACATCGACATCCACCCCGGCCGGAATGGCCCAGGTTTTACCTTCGTTCTTGAGCATTTCCACCGTGCCGGGATAAAAATCGGGTAAATCGAGCGATTGGTCCTGCTCGATGAGTGGGTCGAGATTCAAAACAGTGTTTTGTTCTCGTAATTCGCTCAGCGCAAACGAATTGACCGCAAGCACGTCCGCTTCATCAAGCAGAAAGTCCAGTCCCTCCTCCGGCCACGGGTTCAACTCCACCGTAATATGGGGATGACTCTGATTGAAGGCTTCCACCAGGGGTTTGTAGTACTCCGTATCATAATCAGGATGGGCAAAGACAAGGGTAACCGGCTCCGGTTTGGGTGTTGGCGCAGCCAGGCCACAACCAGGTAAGCCGAGCATTAACAACAGACCCACCCATAACCAAACCATTCTATTTTGGCCTGGATATTTGTTGGCGCCTGCCGGTAAATTCTGACAAGGCATCTTTCTCTCCTTATGTCTGAGAGTCAAACCAGTTATAGGCCAGTTCTCGAAACGTGCCTCGCTTCAACCGGCCGGACGCAACACCAATCGCCCTTCTGTCGTCGCCTCGACCTGCTCTCGCGTCCAGAGCATGGGGTGGTAGTCGCGCCCTTAAGCCAGGGTTCGATCAGGTCGTCATAATGGGGACTGCCCAACTGACCGGATTGGCCGGGCGGGAAGATAGCCATATAGTGTATTTTCAATTCAGCCGCCGCTTCTGGCCCTACCGCCTCGGTAATTTGAGCGCGGATAATCTCGCTGTACCAGGCGTGAGACAATTGCCAGATCATAACCCGGATGAAGGCAGTCACATCTTCGGGCCGCCAAAGCTCTGGACGATGGTTGAGTAGAGTGAATTCAACGGGCCAGTTGCCGGTGGTATGCAAAAAGGCATTGACTCCGCCGACATACGCCAGGATGATTTCTCGTAACTCGGCGGACGCATTGGCCCAATCGATCCGGCCCAGCCGATTGAAGCCAAAGGTGTGGGTCGTCCGGTCGGTGTCCAGAGCCAGCTCGCCAAAAAGCCCGCTCAGGCAGCCCTGCGCGATGCGGCGATTCAGTTCCATTTGCCACAGCCGATCCTGGGCATGGACAAAACCCTGGGCAAAGAAAAGATCCTGGCGATGACGAGCATAAATATGAGGGATTCCCAACGGTCGCGAAGAATTTCGACCGGGGCGGTGAGGTCGGGAAAAACCAGGGTACCACCAATTTGCGGCAAACGTCGCCGTCCGAGCCAGGTCAGGCCGACCGACCCTGGCCAGCGGGCCGGGTATATGGTGGAGAATCGACATTAAATACTCCTACACCCCCGTAACACGGGTTTCATTCCTTTACAATCTGTCCGTCTCTCAGGCGCAGTACCTGGTCTACATACTCATCAACCAGGCTGTCGTGCGAAACCATGAGCATGGTTACTTTTTCATCCGACACAACTTTTTGAAAAAGGGTCAAAATCTCGCGGGCCGTGGAGGTATCCAGTTCGCCGGTTGGCTCATCGGCCAGGATGAGTTTGGGTTTATTGGCCAGAGCGCGGGCAATAGCCACCCGCTGTTGTTGCCCGCCGGACATTTCGTAGGGACGGTGGTCCATCCATTTGCTCAGCCCAACCAGGTCCAGACAGTAAAGCGAACGCTCTTTGCGTTCCCTGGCCCGCATTCCGGCAATACGCGGCATCAGTTCCACATTTTCGTAGGCCGACAGGGTCGGGAGCAACCCAAACGATTGGAAGATAAAGCCGACCTGCTCGCGCCGCCACCGGGTGCGTTTGGCCTCGGTCATGTGCGACAACTCCTGACCAAAAACCCGTACCTCGCCCCTGGTCGGTTCATCCAAACCACCCAAGATATTAAGCAAGGTGGTCTTGCCGCTGCCCGAACGTCCCACCAGGGCCACAAAGTGACCCGGCTCTATCTGCAATTCAACGCCACGAAGAGCTTGGACTTCCTGAGCGCCGCTTTTGTAAACCCGCCACAAATCATTAGTTTCGATAACGTAGCCGTTGGTTTTGATTTCTCTGGTTGTAGTTTCCTCGGTCATACCTGTTTTCTCTTAAAGAGAGCATTCGTGATTGATTTCAATGTCCCGACTATTTTTTGGCCCCGCCTCGCCGCAGACGGTTGAACAAACGGCGCAGGCCACGGTTTTTGGCTGCCGCCATCAATTCATCAATAGTAGAGGTATCTTCAATTTGTCGATGATCAGACTCGGCCACCGGCTTGATAAGGATACCATCGTCGGTTATTTCTAACTTGACCCGGCGGTTGATGTTGAATTGCTCCAAATAATCTTTGGGCACTTGCAAACGCCCCGCCGAATCCAGCACAATCAACTCCTCAAAAACTTCTTCTGTCTCTTCAACGGCATCTTCCGGTTCGCCATCGCCGTTCTTCGACGGGCCGGAAGTGGCCTGGCGCCTGGTTTCGGTGGCCATTTTGCCATCGCGAATAGCCACCACGCGCTGCACGTGACGGGCAATCGTTGGATCGTGGCTCACCAGCAACGTGGTCAGGCCCAGCTCGCGATTGAGGGTTTTGAACGTATCGTAGATGGTCAGAGCCGTGGTCGAGTCCACTTCGCCGGTAGGTTCGTCGCCCAGAAGCAGGACGGGGTCGTTGGCCAGGGCCACGGCAATGGCCACTCGCTGCTGCTCACCGCCCGATAGCTGCTCCAAGTGGTGACGCCGTCGGTCGCCCAATCCAACCAGTTCCAGCAATTCCTGACCGCGACGCCGTTTGCGACGGCCCGTTATTCCGGCCAGGGTCAGGGGCAGTTCCACGTTGGCCTGGGCGTTCATATAAGGAATGAGGTTGCGCGCGCTTTGCTGCCAGATAAACCCCACCTTGGCCCGGCGATAGCGGTCGAGGGCCACATCCGACATTTTGAGCAGGTCGTTACCATCCACCCACACCCGTCCCGCCGAAGGGCGGTCCAATCCACCCAGAATGTTCATTAAGGAGGTTTTACCGCTGCCGCTGGGGCCAACAATCCCCATCAACTCACCCCGTTGAATGAGTAAATCCAGTCCCTGTAAGGCCACCACTTCCAGATCGGCCACTTTGTAGATTTTAACCAGATTCTCGCAGACGATCAGGGGCGAGTCAGCGGCAGAGGGAGACTCATCAGAGGAAAGAGTCTCTCCCTGGATTGAGTCCAGAGTTGGCATAGTTTCCTCTATCATACCGTTTCTCCCAGCTTTACAGCTTCGAATATTCTCATCCGCAGTAACAACACCGTTAAGATAAGGAGCGCGGCAAAGAATAAAAGACCAAAGATAGTATAGATGCGGAAGATAGCCGGCCAGGCAATTTCCACAAGAAAGGGTGGGGTCAGCGAAACGGCGTCAGCGCCGATTTGGAGATAGGGGATAAATAAATCGCTAACCAAAATACCCAGTCCTGTCCCCAATACCAGGCCCGACAGAATCAAGAAGGCCAATTCCCAGGCCAAAAAGACGGCCATCTGGCCGGCAGATAAACCAATGGCCCGCAAAACGCCAAGCTCAATAAAGCGCTGCCGGAAGGAGAAAAGGGCATACAACAAAAAACCCAAAATGGTAAACAGGGCTGCTGCCCCAAAACCAACCGACAACAGGCCAAATAATCCCTGACGTCCGGGGTTTTGTTGCTCTTCAAAGATGTCTTCCAGGGCCACATCCCAGTTCAAGACTTTGTACCCCAGGCCAACAATGTCTGCTTTGAGCTGTTCAAAACTTGTCTGTGGCTCTATTCGCAACCAAACATCATAGGGAAACTGTCCCCCCGCCTCTTCAAACAGATAATCCAGGTTAGCTACAAACAGAGGCCCATCCTGTTCCTCATACCAGGTAGGAAAATAATCGAACCCACCCACAATTCTCATATCAAGATCAAGCCGGGTTCCGTAAAATGTAACGTTTATTCGCACCGTGTCTCCCACCTTCAGGCGATATGCGGCCATGAATTCCCGGGGCAACAGCACGCCATCGCGAGCCAGGGCCAGGGCATTTGTCATTTCACCCAGCGAAGAGGGGGCAAAATCCCAGCGCCAGAAAGCAACCCGGGAAAAATCAACTCGATCTATGCCAATCATCACGCCTTCTTGATTGCCGCCACTCAACTGGGTAAAGGCTTTAAATTTGCCCACCCGCGTTGCTTCCAGAACGCCTGGGGCTTCGAGATATTGGGTTACCGGCAAAAAGAGCCATTGCGGCCCTGAGTCTTCCTCAACCACTTCTTCGCCATCAGCAGCTTCCGTAGGCAAACTGAATAGTGAGGTTGAGTCTTCGGCACTTTCGCCATAATCAGCCAGACCTATATCGGCCCCAACTTTATAATACATCTGATCAAAGAGATGATTATCCAAGGTCTGAGCCAACGAGGCCGTAAATACCGAGAGGCTAAGAGTCAACACCAGCAGCAGCATGGGGGCGGTATAAAGGCCCGGCGAACGGGCAAGCTGGCGAGTGGCCAACAAAATACCCACTCCCCCGATGTGAGAAAAGAACCAGGCCAGCATCGACATCACCAGGGGCAGAATACGGATAAAGAACAGCGTAAAGGCAAAAATACCCAATGCCGGCACCAGGAAAAGTAGAGGGTTTTGGAAAGGATCATTCACTACTGCTTCTTCGCCCGTAGGCACAACCACACTGCCTTGCTGCTGAAGCAAATAGGTTCCATAGACAGCCGGAATGAGTAGGAGCAAGTCCAGCCAGGCTCGTTGCCACCAGGGTGGCCGCAAGGTCCGCGCCCGTTCCTGTTTGTAGGTAACAATAGTATGACGAGCTGCACCTATGGTTGGTACCACTTGGGCCATCAGCGCCAGCGCCACGGCCACAACACCGATTTGCAGGGTGGTCTTTGTGGCCGCTACCCGCAATTCAGATTGAGCGCTGAAATCCAAAAAACTACGCGTCTGACCGATAACTTCGGCAATTTCTTCACCCAAGGGCAAGCCGATAACCAGAGCCAACCCGCCCAGGATTAGCCCTTCCACCAGCGAAATGCCAATTACCTGAACCGCAGTGGCTCCCCGGCTGCGTAACACGGCAATCTCATTGTGCTTGCGCCCTACGGCCAAACCCACCACCAAATTGACAAAAGTTAAGATCAAAACCAGGATGGGCACCGCAAAAATATACAACAACACCGTAAGTTGAGAAGATGCTTTGTAGTAGTTTTGCAGGGCACTCTTGGGTGATACATCCAGAGTAACGCCGGGCAACAGGGCGCCGGTCTTTTGCTCAAGAAAGGTCATCCGCGAAAGAAGGGGCAGAGCGTCTGCGGCGTGGACATCTGAACCGTCCATCACCAGATACCACATCGCCAGGTAGATCGATTTTTCCATGTAGGGATCAATTCGCCCCAAAAAAGTTTCCGGCGGCACCAGCAGGAGCGCTTCCAACGCGTTTGGCCTGTAAAACCAAAACGGGTCGGCGGGATCGGTTTCTCGCCAAACTCCGGTGATACGGATGGGAATTTGGGTGGTGTACTCTGCCCCATCGATGACCTGCTTGCTAAAGGTCATATAAGTTTCGCCAACCTGCAAACCCAACTCGGTGGCTAAGGCTTCGGAAATCAAGACCTCGACCGTACTATTGGCGGTGGACTCGGCAACCGCGGGGAAGTTTCCTTCCAGGATGGTGATGTGGTTTTCTATGCCGTCAACGAAACCAAAATAGGCCCAGGTCAAGGGGTCTCTGGTGTCGGCATAGGCTATCTCTTCTTCAGGAAAAACACGGAAGTTATCGGTTTTGATATAACGGACGGAAATCTGCTTCGGCAGGCCCAATAAGGCTGGCACCGAGGTAGAAAAATACTGGTCAACCGGCTGCACGTCGGCCCAGTCTACTGCCCCTTGCCAGGAACCAACGTAACGAAACATGAAGGCAAAAGGCGAGCGGCCGGTATCATATCCCCCAGAAGTGGTTGCTTCCTGTAACTCTTTACGGAAAATGCGGTAATAGACGGCGTCGGCATAGAGCGGGATGCTCAAGGCCAAGGCAATGGCCACCACCAAACCCAACAAAGTGGCCAGATTCAGCCCCTTCTGCGATAAAAGGCGCCTGATAGCAACAACAAAAATGGCCCAGGTTCTAAACAAAACCTTCATCAACCCCGTCTCCCTTACGGCCCAACAACAATCTGACCTTCGGTTACGCCTTCTTCAATTTCCACCCGATCTTGACTTTCAATACCAACTTTCACGTCGACCCGGCGCTGAATTTCGCCATCTTGAATCACAACAAATTTGCGCCCCTCAAACGTCCGCACCGCCTGAGGCGGCAACCAGAGCACGTTGTCCTTTTGTTCTAAAATCACTTCTAGCGTCATCAAATCGCCCACCTCAAGGTCAAGGTCCTCAAAAGTAACATCCTCTAGCTGGATCCGGGTAGACGTGTCTTCATCCTCTTCGGCTCCCTCACTACGACCCCCGCCACCATATGGATAGGGTAGACGCCGGATGACACCGTGCCATTCTTCGCCGGGTCTTCTGGATAGCGTGGCCACAACCGGCATCCCTTCGGCAAGGTCAGTCAGTTGGGTTGACGATGGATCCGCACTGATTTCCAGTTCGCTTAAATCGGCAATGATGGCCACGGTCTTTCGGGCGGTGGCTTCACGGCCTTCGGTCAGGGTTTCGGAGAGAATTTGCCCGTCAAAGGGAGCGATGATTTGGGCGTCGGCGATTTCCGCTTTTAATTTGTCCACGTCTAGCATGGCCCGCTCGACATCATTTTTCAACAAGGGGTCAACGCCTGCGCCCAGTTCGTCCAATCTAATTTGGGCCAACTCAAGCTCACGATCCAGAATCGCGATGTCGTATTTCTGATTCTCAATATCCTGCACGGCCAACTCATAGGCGGCCCTGGCCTGGATGTAATCCAAAGTAACTTGCTGCAATTCGGCGGCTTCTTGCCTGGAAGTTCGGTCGTTGCGCCAGGCAATTTCGTCGTAAGCTTCCTGAGCCTGCTGCAGGTTTATCTGAATTTTCTCCAGATCCGCCGCTGCCTGTTCCTGACGCGGGGTCAGGTCTTGCGACTGGGCAGACTCGAGTTTGATTTGGGCAATTTGATGTTCAACTTCGGCCCGTCGAATCTCGTTGGCCAGGTTTCGTTCGGCCTCAGCCAACGTTGATTGGGCGCGCTCAAGCTCGAGAAATTTCGAGGCCAGTTCTTTCTCCAGGTCTTCAATTTCCAAATCGGCTAATATCTGCCCCTTCTCGACAAAATCATCCCGCTCAACAAACACATTGCGAATCCAGCCGTCGGTACGGAAAAACAACTCTACTTCCTGCACTGGCGCCACTCGCCCGCTGAACTTGATTTTCTCGACAACTTCACCTACTTGCACCTCGTAGATTGGCTTGGTGGGAACAATCGGCGTGGGGATGGGCGTCGGGGTTGGGCCTAGTTGGACCATCGTCTGCGAACGGCTATTCTGCGGTAGCAAGCTACAGCCGGTAATAGCCAGAAGCCAGAGAAGGACAATCGTTAAAATAGTGATACGTTTTATCATGATGCTCTTCCTAATAAAAATTGCGCATTTGGAAACAAGAAACAAAACAGGTAAGCTGAACGTTTCTGAATCATAGTTTTCGGATTTCTAATTGGCAATTCTTCATGGACCCCAGGAGATCATTCGTTCATCAACATCGTGATACTCAAAGTTAATGTTCACCAGGGTACCCGGCAGGAACATCGGGCGTTGATTGCTGCCGTCGGCGTTCATTACCCATATATCCCACTGACCACTACGGTCGGATAAGAAGATGATTTGAGAACCATCCGGCGACCAGGTGGCGGCCACGTTGTTCCAGATACGCGGTTCTTCACCCCTGAGTCGCTGTTCGACGATATTAATCAGCGGTGTTTCGGTCAAACGCATCCGGCCGCTACCGTCGGCATTTAGCCCATGAATTTCCCAATGGTCGTGCTGCAAATAAGTCACCGCCAAACGCTGTCCATCGGGCGAGAAAGCCGGGGAGTGATCTAATACGTCTTCTGTGAGCGGCCCAAAAGTATCCTGGTTGAGGTCCACGTTAATCAGGCCCCGTTCTCCGGCAAAAACAAGACGCCCGGGATTCGCCGGATCCCAGGTAGGGGAGAAAGCGTGGGTATCGTCGGGCAAATCTCTAAACACGCCAGTATTAACATCCACCAGCCGCAATCCCCAGAAGGATTTAGGAGGCAGGGTATAACAGAACGAAATCTCACCATTCTTCCCCACCACAACTTCAATATCAAAAGCTTCGGGAGGAATAGATTTTCGACCGCAAACCCGCAAATCGTCAGGATGCCCATCATCAAGCTGCATACTGAACACAATCTGTTGCCCATCAGGTGACCACGTTGGCGATTTGGGGTGTCCAACGATGTTGCCCAGAACAATTTTCTCACCACTGCCGTCCACGTTAATCACCCACACACTACCCGATCCGGCAAAACCAGGACTATCCCAACGCGTAAAAGCAACCCATTGCCCATCAGGGGAAAGGGCCGGGTCCAGACCGGTGGTCAGATAACGTAGATTGGTTCCATCAGCATTAATGGCGTAAATGGGACCGCCGCTGGTGGTCTGAAACACCACCGTCCCTCCACCTTGACCTACAGGCAACGTAGACCCCGGCGTTGTGGAAGATACCGAGGCGACGGCAACTTTAGGCACATTCCCCGTATCTCCATCTACCCGCACATAAAACGGTAGGCCAGTGACCCAACCACTGCCGCCATTGGCTAAGGTAACCTGCCACCAGCCGCTGACCGGATGACGTCCGGTAATTTCAACCAGCTCGTCTTGCCGTAGCACTGCAATGACCGGATAAGTGATGCCGGGACCGGTCCGCACATTGAGCGCCTCAACCATCACCGCCAGCCGGGGAGCATCATTGTTTTGAGCCGTTACCGGCAGGGTGTAGATACAAAAAGCCCCCATTAGCAAGAGAGAAATAGCAAAATAATACTTGAATTTCAAGACTCGATGCATAATTTGCCGCCTATCGATTCACTACCCCAAGCTCTTCGTTAACAGGCTTGTTTCACACACAAATTGCATATTTAACCACTAATGCCACAGTTTTGCAACTGGGGCGTTTTGAGATTCTTCTCAGCTATCCAGACCTCAAAGGTTTTTGAAAACCTCTTGAGGACTTCATACCACGATGAAATTAATAACTTGATTACCGGATATTATATCACAGAGAAATCATCCTAATAGGAGACCCAGCGGCCATGGATTTTGATTTTCAATTTGGGTCTTTAACCATACAAATTGAGGGTTACATTTGCCAAGCATTTTTTGCCCAGACAAATTGACAGAAAACGAGTCCGGGTGTATCATCTCAAATTGTCATACAACTATACAACCATACTTTTTTAACTGTGCTCAAACGTACTCCTTCTCTAACCGAACAGGCCAAAGCCCACCTCAAACAACGCATCATTAATGATGAGTTTGACGACGGCCGGATTCCATCCGAAACCGATCTGGCCGATGCCCTGGGCGTGAGTCGGACCACCATCCGCGATGCGCTCAGCCGGTTGGAGTTGGAGGGCGTTGTTTATCGCAAACAGGGCGCGGGTACGTTTGTCAACAAAGCCGGACTACAAATCAAAACCCGCCTCGAAGAAATCTGGACCTACGAGGCCATGCTGAAAGCGCACGGCTACACCCCCGCCACCCGCATCATCAGCGTTGAAGAACAACCGACCTCTACCGAGATTGCCACAACCCTTCAGCTGGACCCTGATCAAAACTTACTTGTGATTAAAAAATTGTTCCTGGCCGACAACAGGCCCGTGATTCTGGTAGACAATCAGATTCCGGCTTCAATCATCAAAACCAATTACACCCCGGAAGATTTTCGCCAGCCTACCTACCAATTTCTATCAACCCATTGCCAGCAACACCTGGCTTACTATCTCAGCGAAATCATTCCGCTGGTCGCCCCGGCCTGGCTGACCAAAATCCTGGATTTACCGAAACCAAAAACCGCCCTGTTGGCCTTTGATGAGGTGGGCTACAATCAGGACAACCAACCCGTTATCAAAACTTGTTCTTACTTTAGAGACGATTTACTACGATTACGTTTGATTCGCAGAGAAGCAACGTGACCGTGATGCGTGATGTTTAAGAAATTTTACACACGCCCCATCACGTTTGTCTATCAAGACAAATAGTAATGATAATGCTAAACGATCATCAAATATTTCATTAATTTAGGAGGTATATCAATGCGCAGTTTTTTAGGACGAGACATTTTGTCTCTAAAAGATTTTGAACGCCACGAGTTTGAGCGAGTATTTGACGTAGCTGAAGAACTCAGGCCTTTTGCAGAAAATCGTCAAAACACCGACTTGCTGACCGAGAAAACTCTGGTAACCGCGTTCTATCAGCCCAGCACTCGCACCCGCCTGGCCCACGAAGCGGCTATGCATCGTTTGGGCGGGCACGTCACCGGCTTTTCCGACCCCAAAATGACCCGCGCTGGTGACTTTTACCAGGAAAGCATCAAAGATACGGTTAAAATGCTGGAATACTACGGCGACGTGATTGTGATGCGCCACTTCCAGCAAGGCGCGCCCCACGAGGCAGCCAAGTGGGCCTCGATCCCTATCATCAACGGTGGTGACGGCTGGGGCGAGCATCCCACCCAAATTCTTACCGACCTGTATACCGTGTACCGCGAAAAAGGCTATCTTGACGGCTTGCGCTGGCTGGCCGTAGGCGATATGCGTATGCGTACTATGCACTCGTTGGCTTATGGCCTCACCCAGTTCGACTGCCCGATCACCTTTGTCTCCCCGCCCGACATGTCGCTCACCGACGAATTTAAGGCTGAATTGGAACAATATAGCCTGAACTTCAAGGAAGCCGAGCACGTAGAGCAGGCCATCGCCGACGCTGATGTGATTTTGGTGGAGCCTGTAGTTCAACCTGACTACACGAAAGCACGCGACGAACGCGCAGGCGACATCGGACTGACCCCGGCCAACTACAAAATCACCCGCCAACTGCTGACCACCAAGGCCAAATCCGACGCCATTCTGCTCCACTCCCTGCCACGGATGGACGAAATCCCGCCCGATGTGGACATCACCCGTTGGTCTCGCTACTGGCAAGAAGCCTTCAACGGCGTGGTCATGCGCATGGCTCTGCTGGCGCTGGTTTTGGGCGCGATGGAGTAAGATTAAGGTGGCAGGCAGGGTAGTTTGGGGCATTAAGCCGTTACGCTGCTACTCTGCTACCTGTCACCTTGTTAATTTGTTACCTGGAGGAACTTACTATGCAAACGGACTTACGTGGGCGTGACATGATCACGACCCAAGAATTTACCCGAGAGGAAATCGACACCATTATCGATGTGGCCTTTGACCTGAAACGCAAACGCGCCCTGGGCGAATCGCACGCCTATCTACGCGACAAGGTGCTGGCGATGCTCTTTTTCTTTTCCAGCACCCGCACCCGCGTTTCATTTGAGGCCGGGATGGCCCAACTGGGCGGTCATGCCCAATTCATCGAAAGTCGCACCACCCAAATTGCCCACGGCGACACCGCCAAAGAAATCGGCGAGATTGTAGGCCGCTATAGCGACGGCATCGCCATCCGTCATTGCGACTGGGGCGTGGGCAACGAATACATTCGCGGGGTGGCCGAGGCCAGCCGCGTGCCGGTGTTGAACATGCAGTGCGAAATCTACCATCCCCACCAAATCCTGGCCGATTTGATAACGATTATCGAAAAGAAGGGCGACCCGCGCGGCAAAACCATCACCGTCAGTTGGGCCTACGCCTCCAGCTATTCCAAGCCTATTAGCGTGCCACAGAGCCTCATTCTTCTAATGACTCGCTACGGCATGAATGTCCGGCTGGTCCATCCCCCGGAATTCAAACTGATGCCCGATATCATCGACCAGGCCAAAGAAAACGCCAAAAAACACCACAGCAGTTTTGAAATTATGGACGACTTTGCCGCCGGCATCAAGGATTCCGACATCGTTTACGCCAAGAGTTGGGGGCCTTTGCTGACCACTACCGACCCGATCGAAGACAAACGTCTGACCGACCAATACCAGGACTGGATCACCGACGAACGCCGGATGGCCCTGGCCAAAGCAGACGCCATCTACATGCACCCCCTCCCCGCCGACCGCAACATCGAAGTGACCGACGGGGTGATTGACGGGCCACATTCTGTGGTTTACGACGAAGCGGAAAATCGCCTGCACGCCCAAAAAGCAGTGATGGCATTGACAATGAGGTAGGATTAAGGATTAGGGATTCGGAGGAAGAGATATGGCAAAGATTTCACACTTTCAACAATCCCTAATCCCTTTCTAATCTAAGGAGGTCAACCGATGACTCGCAAACTTGCTATGGTCGCCATTGGCGGCAATTCACTGATTAAAGACAAATACCACCAATCTGTACGCGACCAGTACATTGCGGCTCGCGAAACATGCGACCACATCATCTCGATGATTCGTGATGGTTGGGAGGTGGTAATTGGGCACGGCAACGGCCCGCAGGTAGGGTTTATTCTGCGTCGCTCCGAACTGGCAGCCCACGAACTCCACGAAGTACCGATGGATGCTATTGTGGCCGACACCCAGGGCGCGATTGGTTACGCCTTGCAGCAAAATCTTTATAACGAATTTAGATTCTACAATCTGAAGAAACACGCTGTAACCATTATCACCCAGGTTGAGGTTGATCCAAAAGACCCGGCGTTTCTCAATCCAACCAAACCCATCGGTTCATTTATGGACCAGGAACAAGCCAAAATACGGCAAGAGAAAGATGGTTGGGATATGGTAGAGGATGCCGGGCGGGGTTGGCGGCGGGTGGTGGCTTCACCTATCCCTAAACGGATTGTCGAAGAAGAAGCCATCAAACAACTGATAAACGCGGGCTTTGTGGTCATTGCAGCCGGCGGCGGTGGTATTCCCGTCATCCCTGATGGGGAAGGTAACCTGTGCGGCGTTCCAGCCGTAATTGATAAAGATTACGCCGCGGCCATAATGGCCTCAAATATTGGGGCCGACCTGTTTATCATCAGCACCGCGGTAGAAAAAGTGGCCCTTAACTTTGGTAAACCGAATCAGCAATGGCTTAACCACATAACCCTCTCCCAGGCCAAACAGTACCTGGCCGAAGGCACCCATTTTGCCAAAGGCAGCATGGCGCCTAAAATTCAAGCCATTATCTGGTATCTGGAAAAGGGTGGTAAACACGCTATTGTCTCCAATCCCGAGAATCTGGAACGAGCCTTAGCCGGGGAAACCGGCACGCATATTACCCCGGCTTAAGGATTAAGTGCCAAAAGTCAGGGGGCACGAATTATGCGATTACCCGATACATCCTACGCCATCCATCCGGCCAAAACTCTTCAGAACAACGGTGATTGACTTATGGAACACGTGCTCAACTTAAAATGTGTCATCTGCGGCAAGGAATACAATCCGGCTGAAATCGACTACGTCTGCCCCGATCATGGCGACGAAGGCATTCTTGACGTTCAGTATGATTACGATCTCGTTGAGCGCCGTCTCAGTCCTGGTGACCTTTTCCACTCCACCAACTACACCATCTGGCGCTACAAGCCACTCCTGCCGGTTGAACCGGAGACGCCCGTGCCGCCCCTCGCCGTAGGTTGGACGCCACTCTACAAAACCCGGCGACTGGCGGCGGAATTGGGACTAAAAAATTTGTGGGTCAAAGACGACGGCCAGCTACCCACGGCCTCGTTCAAAGACCGAGCCAGCGCCATGGCCGTGGTGAAAGCGCAGGAAAAAAGGGCAAAAATTATTACGACGGCCAGCACCGGCAACGCCGCCGCCGCCCTGAGCGGACTCTGCGCCAGCGTCAAACAATCCAACGTGATTTTTGTGCCCGAAACCGCGCCTCAGGCCAAAATTGCCCAGTTGCTGGTGTTCGGCTCCACGGTGATGCTGGTTAAAGGCACGTACGACGACGCCTTTGAATTATGTCTGCAAGCGGCCAAAGAATACGGCTGGTACAACCGCAACACCGGCTACAACCCCTACATGAGCGAAGGCAAAAAAACGGCCAGCTATGAAATTTGCGAGCAGTTGGGCTGGAAAGCGCCCGACCGCATTTTTGTGAGCGTGGGCGATGGCTGTATCATCGGTGGACTGTATAAAGGCCTGAAGGATCTGCTGGCTTTGGGCTGGATTGACCACTTGCCCAAACTGATGGGTATCCAGGCCGAAGGCAGTAACTTTATGGTGCAGGCCTGGGAAAACAACGAAGACGTGCTCACCAAACCACCCATTAACGCCCAAACCGTGGCCGACAGCATCAGCGCCGGTTTGCCCCGCGACCGTATGAAAGCAATGGCTGCCGTCAAAGAAACCAGCGGCGCTTACCTCTCGGTTACCGATAACGAGATTTTAGAAGCTATTCCCGCGTTGGCCCGTGGCTGCGGTGTTTTTGCCGAACCCGCCGGAGCCACGGCCTTTGCCGGGTTAATCAAAGCCATCAATGAGGGCCTGGTTTCGCCGGACGAGCGGCTGGTGGTACTGAACACCGGCAACGGCCTCAAAGACATTGCCAGCGCGATGAAGGCCGTGGATTTGGTGGGCACGCAACCCTACTGCCTTGCGCCCAATTTGAACGACTTGCACCACATCGTGAGTGAGTGGCCATAACATGAGCCTGTCCAAATTACTCGCCGGGCAGTTGAGCCATCCAAGGGGGTTTGTGGGCAAATTTATCTTGCCGCGCCTGTGGAACAGCAGAAATACCGCCTTAAACGATGTCGCTTTGGCCCATTTGGCCTTAACCCCATCAGACTATGTGCTTGACGTAGGTTTTGGCGGCGGCTACCTGCTGGCGCGAATTGTCCATATAACCACCACGGGCTTTACGGCCGGGGTTGACGCGTCGGCGGCAGTGGTTGAGTTTTGTCAAAAACAATATCGCGCTCTGGTTGACTCAGGCAAGCTCGCTCTCAAATGCGCCTCCGCCGAATCGCTGCCATTCCCCGACGGTTATTTCACCAAAGTTTGTAGCGTAAATTCCATCTTCTACTGGCAGGATGTGCCAAAAGCTTTAACTGAATTGTGGCGCGTGCTGGCAAACAACGGTATTTTGGTGCTGTGTTTTACCGCCCAAAAATCATTAAACCCTAAAAAGTTTGCCCGGCGCAGCGCCGTCAAACTATATGAAGTTGATGAAGTCCACCAGATGCTGGAGTCGGCTGGATTTCGAGAAATAAAAATATCTCAAGCCCAAGACAAACACCGAGAATTTTTCTGTATTGTTGGTAAAAAATCAGGATAATTAAAGGAGCCATCCGTGATAGACCTAACCATCTACCAAGAACCGCTCGCCAGAGCCGTGCAGCGCGCCCGCGAGCGTAACATCATCATTCCCACGTTCAAACAGCAACGCAACCCCGACCTTATTCCGGCTGCCATAAAAAACAAACTCAAAAACGTGGGCTTGTGGGATGTGAACCCGCTCAACCTCTTTCGCATCACCTGGCACAACCAGCCGGTACCTAATGGCGGCGGCTTTGGCGAGGTCAACTTTTTGGAATTTCCCCAAGAGCTAACCGGCGTGCCGGCCCGTATCTTGGCTCCGGTGGGCAAATGGTTCCCCACGGGCGCGCACAAAGTGGGAGCGGCCTTTGGCTGTCTGGTGCCACGCCTGGTGACCGGTCAGTTTGACCCGACCACACAAAAAGCAGTCTGGCCGTCCACGGGCAACTACTGCCGGGGCGGGGCGTACGACTCGACCCTGCTGGCCTGTGAGTCGATTGCCATTTTACCCGAAGGGATGAGCCAGGAGCGTTTTAACTGGCTGGCCACCGTGGCCGGAGAAACCATCAAAACCCCTGGCAGCGAAAGCAACGTTAAAGAAATTTTCGACAAGTGCAAGGAACTGCGGGAGTCGGGTGAGGACCTGGTCATCTTCAACCAATTTGACGAATTTGGTAATTATCTCTGGCACTACGAGATTACCGGCCCGGCTATGGTGGAAGTGTTAGAGAAAATCATGGGGCCAAACGACCGGTATCGGGGTTTGGTTTCGGCCACCGGCTCCGGCGGGACCATCGCCTGCGGCGATTATCTAAAGGAACAGTTCCCTGGCAGTAAAATTGCGGCCAGCGAGGCCGTGCAATGCCCCACCTT
>JAFGNV010000041.1 GCA_016926805.1 Anaerolineae bacterium | reverse complement strand
GAAGTCTTTGTTGTGCAGCCACTTGGCAATTTCGGGGTCGCCTTCGTAACACATGCCAACGTGCAGCGCGCAATCTGAGCCATTGAAAGCCGGATCAAGATGAATGGTGTAGTCGCCTTGTTCTGCGTTTTCCAGGAAAACGGGCAATTTGTCAAGCCCCATGTGGCGTGCCTGAAGGTCGTACTCGCCGGCAATGGCGCGCAGGTTGGCCACCTCAACGTTCTCCGCCAGGACCATGGAGACTTCGTCAATGTACGGTAGTTGGTTCCCGTCGGTGTCCACACACCAGAAGTACGGGTTGCGCTCCATAGACCAGGTGGGCGTGTTGATAGGCGAAACGGTTTTCCAGGGTGTCATCACGGGTACTTCAGGATTAAGCGACCAATTGTACTTAAACTTAAGCAGGTTCACCCAAGTATCAAAGCCCTCGTCCGCGGCCATTTTTTTGACTTCTTCTTCTGACGAATACTTGGGTAGGAATTGTTTGAGGTAATGCGCCGGAGCATACCCACCGCCCCAGTTTCCGAAGGCGCCGCGGGTGGCAAAGCCGGCCCCAATGCCCGTGCTCCCGGCCAGGGCATAGACAAAGTAGGTGTACGGTTCGGGGAACTCGAAGGCGACGGTAAAGTCGTCAACCTTTTTCATCACGCCCGGCTTGCCATTGATCGTCATTTCGGGGAAGGGCGTGGGCACAATTTCGGGGTTCGAATAGATATCCTCGAACCAGAAAATAAAGTCGTCTGCGGTCAGCGGTTCGCCGTCGGACCACTTGGCGCCTTTACGCAGGAAAATGGTGATGGTTTTACCGTCTTCGCTCACTTCCCAACCTTTGGCCAGCGCGGGCGCGAGGTTGTTGCCGGTGTAGTCAAAGTGCAAAATTTTGTCCTGGGAAATGAGGCGGTTGCCGTTCTCGTGGTCCGCCGGGCCGGTGAACGTCCGCCGCCACGTGCCGCCGTATTGGCCAATCTCGTGCAGGGGCGCGATGACCAGTAGATCTTCGGGGTCGGGCAGGCGCTCTTCAATCGGTGGCAGCTCGCCGGCGGCCACCATCTCGGCTAATTGCGGCGCTTCGTTAAATGATGTGGGGTACTTGCTGGTGTCTAAAACAATCTCCGGCCCTTCCAACTCGCCGATCAGTTCCGAACCAATCTGGGGGGCTTCGGCGGGCGCCTCGGTGGGGGCGGGCGCCTCGGTGGGGGCGGGCGCCTCGGTGGGGGCGGGCGCCTCGGTAGGCGCTTCGGCGGGCGCCTCGGCAGGTGCCTCGGTGGGCGGGACTTCTGCTGGAGCCTCAGTAGCTGCCGGGGCACAACTCGCCAGGGCCGCTCCGGCGGCGCCCATCGCCGCCAATTGCAGGAATTCCCGCCTGTTTATTTTTTTCCCATATTTCGACATTGAAATCCTCCTATTTAGAATATTAAAGGTTAATAAAAGATGGATTGAGCTACCAGACTGATTCTGTACTAGGCCTTTTTGTTGATATAGTCTTCTCCTTTCTGGCTTTTTGCCATGATAAGCCACAGGTGACTAGTGCAGTTGGGCGTAAATCCCCCTATAGTAATACCAAGTTTCAACGCCCAACTGCCAAAGTGTTTCGCGGCAGATTAGTACCATCATAGGTGTTTGGCGTTGATAACCGGCAATCTTTAACTGTCGGCCTATTTACGCCACGAAACACTAGCTTTGAGGTTGTTTACTATGTGGACAATATGTCCAGATTATAACACGAGTCTAACAACCTGTCAAATAGCTTATCAGCTTGACAGGTTTGGAGTGGTTGTCTAAAATATAGGTGTTGTGAGAAACCCCCATCGTAAGCTACGAGGCTTTCAAACATTCGATGGGGTTTCTTTTAAATATGCAACCAGGGGCGAATTGATGATACTAACAGAGATTTCTCGTAAAACTTTACCCGACCAGATTGCTCAACAATTGATTGACTTTATTGCCGCCGAGGGCTTGACGCCAGGTGAATTATTGCCTTCCACGGCAAAATTAGCAGAAAGTTTTGGCGTCAGCCGGCCTGTAGTGCGCGAAGGGTTAAGGTCGTTGGCCAGCCTGGGGATTATTGAGATTGTTAACGGCAAGGGTGCAGTGATTAAACCACTTGACAACAAGTTACTCCAGGTATTCTTTCACCGCGCCGTACAATTGCGGCACAAATCTATTATCGAACTGATGGAAGTTCGCCAGCCTCTTGAAGTGCAAAGCGCATTTTTGGCAACGCAACGCGGTACCGCCAAGGACCTGGCTAAACTGGAAACAATTGTAACGGCGATGGCCCAAAATTTGCATAATTTGGAAGTGTATGCCAACCTTGATGTTGAATTTCATCTGGCCATTGCTTCTGCCGCCAGCAATACGATGATGTATTTTCTTATTGGCTCAATCCGGGAGTCGCTTGAAGAAGCTGTTTTGCGGGGGCTGCGGAGTCGACATTCCGACGCAGAGCTTGAGCGGGTGCAAGAGACGCACGAAATGGTCTTTGAGGCCATAAAAGCGGGGAATCCTGCCCAGGCAGCCACCATGATGACCGTCCACTTTGATGAAGCGGTATTCGCTTTATTAAGAGACAATTGAGTTTAAACGGCACATAACAGTCCAAGATGCTTGATTTATCAAGGTTGTTTCACTGAACAACTTCAGAGATTGAGAAGCTCTTTTTTTTACCCCAAAATCAGGACAGAAACTGTTAGTCAAAAGTATCCCCCTACCCTCGGCCGATAGAAGTTCCTGCCAAATGAGGTCAAAATATCCTCTGTTTTTACCGACGAGTCTGAATCTCGTATGCTCTTTCACCTGTTTTTTTACCCGGTTTGACGAAGCAACCACATAAGCCACGTGATAGGGAAATCTGGCAGCGTCACAGAGGCTGAGCCTTCTAGTACTTCCTACTAAGAAATCCCCTAATTTTTGGGGGGTTCAGAACGAATATGCTGCGTTATAATAGATAGCAGAAGCTGATGCAACCGCCAAGCAGGAGCAACGCCCCATCATTGGCCGCAAAGGGTGGCGGCAAAAAGCCCTGGCAGTAGATAACAAGGCGTAAATGGTTTGGCGCCAGTTAATGGTCCAGGTGACTTCTCGGAGGGAAAAAATGGAGAAGCTCGAAAGAATAAAAACGCGGCTTGTGCCAGGTCTGGCAAATGCGCTGGCTCAAATTGCCAAATTGGAAAGCGAATTAGAGCAGCGGGTTGAGGAGCGGACCGCCGAGTTGCAGCGCGAGATTGTTGAACACAAACGGCTGGAAGAGGCGCTGACCAAAGAGCGCGACTTGCTGCGCACCTTGATAGATGCTGTGCCAGATCGCATCTATGCCAAAGACACCCAGAGCCGCTTTATCACCTGTAATAAAGCTCTGGTGGAGCGCATGGGCAAAAGCAGCGCGGCTGAAATCGTGGGTAAGTCGGATTTTGACCTGGTGCCAAAGGAACTGGCCGAACGAACCTATGCCGATGAACAGTCGATTATCCAGTCCGGGCAACCTGTCATTAACCGCGAAGAACCTTTAAAATTCAAAGATGGTAAAATCACCCGCTGGAACCTGGCCAGCAAAGTGCCGCTGCGCGATAGTAAGGGCGACGTCATTGGGATTGTGGGTCTGGGCCGCGAAATTACCGAAGTCAAACAGGCCAAAATCAAAATAGAGCAGAGCGCGCTCCAACTTCGGGCAGCGGCCGAAGTTTCTCGCGCCACAACCTCTATCCTCGACCTAGATGAATTGTTGCCCCAGGCCGTGGAGTTGATCCGTAACCACTTTGACCTTTATTATACAGGTCTATTCTTGGTGGACCAGAGTGGCGAGTGGCTTGTTCTCCGGGCCGGCACCGGGGAAGCCGGTCGCAAAATGATCGAAGCCAACCACAAACTCAAGGTGGGGGGGCAGTCCATGGTTGGCTGGTGCGTTACGCATAAAGAGGCGCGCATCGAGTTAGAGGGGGATAAGGATGCGGTGCGCTTCAAAAACCCGCTCTTGCCGAATACGCGCTCCGAATTGGTGTTGCCTCTCATTGGCCGGGGCGAGGTCATCGGCGCGATGACGATGCAAAGTGAACATGAGTCAGCCTTCTCTGAAGATGATGTCACCGTTCTACAAACTTTGGCCGACCAATTAACCAATGCCATTGAGAATGCGCGTTTATTTGGACAGGTTCAAGAACGCGCTATTGAATTGGCCCAGGCTAAAGGAGCTGCCGAGAGGGCCAAAACGGAAGCCGAGGCTGCCAACCAAACTCTGGCCGCGCAAATGTGGCAGAACACCGGGCAGGCCCTGTTGCATGAAAGGATGCGGGGCGAGCAGGATGTCCCCACGCTGGCGAACAACGTTATCCAGCAGTTATGCAAATACCTCAATGCGCCAGTGGGAACATTATACGTGCTGGAAGACAATCTACTCAAGTTGGCGGGCAGCTATGCCTACACCCGGCGCAAGAAACTCCCCCTTCAATTCAAAATCGGCGAAAGCCTGGTTGGGCAAGCCGCCCTGGAAAAGCAATCCATCGTTGTCGCCGATGTTGCGGATGACTATATTGCCATTACGTCCAGTCTGGGCAAGATGCCCCCCAAGAACATCCTGGTGGCACCCTCTGTCTACGATGGGCAGGTGATTGGCGTGGTAGAGATAGGGAGCGTGACCGAATTTACCCAGGCCCAGTTGGAATTTATTGAAACCGCGCTGGCTAACATTGCCATTGCCTTGAACACAGCCCAGGCTCGCATGCGGATCAATGAACTGTTAGCCGAAACGCAACAACAGGCCGAGGAACTACAAGCTCAGGGGGAGGAATTGCGGGTGGCCAATGAGGAACTGGAATCTCAAACCAGGAATTTAAGAATCTCAGAGGCCAAATTGAAAGAGAAACAGGTAGAACTTGAAGCCACCAATACCCAATTAGAAGAGAAAGCCGCGGCTTTAGAGAAAAGTAGCGTCGCTTTACGAGAGCAACAAATTATCCTGGATAAACACAACCGGGAATTAGAAGTGGCTCAACAAGAACTTGAAGCAAAGGCTGAAGAATTGGCCCTGGCCAGCAAATATAAATCTGAATTTCTGGCCAATATGTCCCACGAGTTGCGCACCCCATTGAACAGCTTGCTCATTTTGGCCCGCATGTTGGCTGATAACGAAAAAGACAATCTCACTCAAGACCAGGTTGAATCCGCCCAGGTTATCTACAGTGGGGGGATAGACCTGTTGAACCTCATCAACGATATTCTGGACCTGTCCAAAGTAGAAGCTGGCCAGATGATTTTTAACTTTGTGGCCATGCCTGTGGCCGACTTGGCCTTAAATACCCACGTACAATTTGATCACATAGCCGAAGAAAAAGGCGTGGCCCTGAACATCTCCCTGGCCGATAACCTGCCGGAGAAGATCAACACCGACCCGCAGCGGGTCAAGCAAATTGTCCAAAACCTGCTCTCCAATGCTTTCAAGTTTACCAGCCAGGGTAGCGTCAGCCTTAATATCTATTGCCCGGATCATAAGACAGATTTGTCCCGGTGTGGCCTGGACCCCAGCCAGGCCATTGCCATCAGCGTCGTTGATACCGGGATTGGCATAATGCCCGAACAGCAAAAAATCATCTTTGAAGCCTTTCAACAAGCCGACGGCAGTACCAGCCGGTTGTATGGTGGTACCGGGTTGGGTCTGGCCATTTCCAGAGAGTTAGCCATCAAACTCGGCGGGCAAATTGACGTGGAAAGTGAACCGGGCCGGGGCAGCACTTTCACCTTGTATTTGCCCATTGAAAGACAAACAGACGAGAGCGAAGAGACGACAGAAACACCCGAGCAAGCCGTAGCGAAACCAAAAACAAAGGAGCCACAACAAGCTTCTTCCCTGCCCGATCCTCCTCGGCCTGCTCCCCAACCTTCGCCCCCAGATGATCGGGACAAACTGGGCGATGATGACAAAATCTTGCTCATCATTGAAGATGATCCAAAATTTGCCAAAATCATGGCCGATTATGCCCATGACAAAGCCTTCAAATGTCTCATTGCCGGAGACGGCACAACCGGGCTGGAGTTGGTCAAT
The DNA here is from genome assembly GCA_016926805.1 of Anaerolineae bacterium. Classification (GTDB taxonomy): domain Bacteria; phylum Chloroflexota; class Anaerolineae; order 4572-78; family J111; genus JAFGNV01. The sequence continues at coordinate 7,355 of JAFGNV010000041.1, read as the reverse complement.
ACTTACCAACCTGAGGCCATTATCCTTGACCTCAACTTGCCCGACATCAGTGGTTGGGAAGTATTAGGCACCTTGAAGAATGATCCCCCTACCCGCCATATTCCGGTACATATCATATCGGTGGATGAGATGGTTTTGGACGCTTATCGTAAGGGGGCCATGGGCTACCTGACCAAACCCACCAGCCGGAAAGATTTAGATAAAGCCTTCCAGGAGATTGAACATTTCATCTCCAAAGAGATTAAAACTCTGTTATTGGTTGAAGATGACGCCAACTCCCGGCGCAGCATCAAAAAGCTTCTGAACGGCAGCGATGTAAAAATTAGCGAGGCCGAACAAGGCCAGCAAGCCCTTGATTTGCTGCAGACGCAACACTTTGACTGCATGATCCTGGATTTGAATCTGCCTGATATGTCCGGGTTTGAGGTTTTGAACAAGATCAAAACCAATGGGTTCATTGCCAAGTGTCCGGTGATTGTTTATACCGGCCGAGACTTAACCCCGGAAGAAAATGTTGAATTGATGAAATATGCTGATCGGGTGATTGTGAAAGGGGTGATGTCGCCGGAGCGACTGGTGGATGAAACGGCTCTGTTCCTGCACCGGGTGGTGTCCGAGATGCCCAAAGATAAGCAACAAACCATCAAACTACTGTACAACGAAGATGGTTTGCTTAAGGACAAAAAAGTTTTAATTGTGGATGACGATATGCGTAATTCCTTCGCCTTATCAAAGTTATTATCAGATAAGGGCCTCATCGTCAAAATTGCGCAAAATGGTCAAAAAGCCCTGGATTTACTGGCCGAAGAATCAGTTAATCTGGTTTTGATGGACATTATGATGCCGGTGATGGATGGTTATGAAACCATCAGACGCATCCGGGCCCAGCCACAATTCAAAACCTTACCTATTTTGGCTCTCACGGCCAAAGCAATGAGGGGCGACCGGGAAAAGTGTCTGGCCGCCGGGGCCAACGATTATCTACCCAAACCGGTTAACGTCGACCGGCTGTTTTCAATGTTGCGGGTATGGCTTTACCAATAGCCTGGAGAAAATAGACAGGACTGACAAGTTTTACAGGATAAAAGTGGTAGAAGAGTATCCTGTTAATCCTGTAAATCCTGTCAAAAATTATTCCCGATATCGTCTATTTTGTATAGCGAAACACGTTTCTAATCGCTTTTTTTGATACGTCGGTTATGGTGGCGAAGATGTTTCGTGATTCCTGATTTTACGTTCACGCCTCCCCGATCTGAACTGTTTGGACTGCCTCCTCGTAAATCTTTATCGTCTGATCAGCCATATCACTAATCATCTTGGGACAATCACCCTCATGGGGCAATAGAATGTTGTCACAGATATGGCGATGTTGCAAGGCCCAGTTGAGAAAATGAAATAGCGTTGAGGTTGCCGGTTGCTGCTCTATTACTTTGTCAAACAGATCCATCGCCTGGCTGGCCGTGGCCTGAAGCTGCCGAGCCTGTGCTATTTCTCCAGCCTGCGTAGCACGATAGAGAGCTACGTACGGTCGGGCATCGACTTGGACCATGCTGACGACAAATCCCTTCGCCCCGGCCAGCAGGGAATCGACCAAAAATCTCTCTTTGCCTTGCAGCAATTGGAAATCCGGAAAATTCTCCATCAAAGCGATTGGAGCCTGGAAACGGCTAAAATCGCCGGTCGAGTCCTTAAACCCAATGATATTGTCGTGGCGGGCTAGGCGCTGAACCATTTCCCAATCCAGTTTTACTTTGGCAAATACCGGAATATCATAGATCATAACCGGCAGGGGACTGGCATCGGCAAATTTCATAAGGATGGTTTCTATTTCAGCTTGGCTGTAATGAAAGTACCCAGGCGCCGTCACTACGGCAATATGAGCGCCGGCATCAGCCATCGCCCGGGCATTCTCTAGCATATCGTCCAGCCCAGCCGCCATACAGCCAGCCAGCAGCGGGGTGTCTGAGCCAATAAAGTCGGCCGCCGCGCGACAAACCCTGGCCCGGTCGTGGCGACTAAACCAGGGACCTCGCCCTGTGCTGCCGCCCACAAAAATGCTGTGACACCCTGCCTTCAGAACGTAGTGACAAACGGTTCTGAAACTGTCCAAATCCAATTCGCCGATACGAGTACAGGGGGTCACAATGGGTACAACAATGCCTAATTCTTTCATTCATATCTCCTTCTTGAGACAGGTTTAAGTTCGTTGACAACGAGAAGGGGGGATGATAAAATGGCGACGGGTAAGGTTGTCAGATATCTGATATTGCCCGCATTATACAGTACCTTCAAACGAATATCAATCACCTGCTCTCTCTTTATTCAGTGAGGACAAAATGAAACACAAAATTTGGGTCGGTTATGATCTGATGCCGGAACCGCTGGCTTTGCTAGAGGCGGAAACCGAAACCATCCATAGTACCAACCCGGCTGACCTACCCGGCGTGGCCGGGGTTATTCTGGGCGTTGAACCTACCGCCGATGCGGTATTTATGGACCAGGCCGGTCAAACTTTAAAAGTTATCGCCCGGCACGGCATTGGGGTGGACAATGTTGACCTTGCCGCCGCCACAGAACGAGGCATTTTGGTGGTCAACACGCCCGACGCGCCTACCGAGTCAACCGCAGAGCATGCCGTCGCCCTGTTGCTGGCGTTGGCTAAACAAGTGGCTGCCGGCGACAGGAACCTGCGCGGCACAGCTAACATTCCTCACCACCGATTGCAAGGCACCGAGGTGCGGGGGCGAACATTAGGTGTGGTCGGTTTTGGACGCATCGGCCGCCGGGTGGCCGAAATCTGTAGACAGGGGTTGCAGATGCGGATTGTTGTCTTTGACCCATACCTCAACCAGAGCCAGGCCGAGGCGATGGGCGTGGCAGTGGCAGACAGCCTGGAGGTACTGCTGGATCAGGCCGACTTCGTGACCTTACATCCCGCTTTTACGCCTGAAACGCGACATTTGATTGGTACACTGGAACTACGGTGTATGAAACCAACGGCTTTTCTAATTAATGTCAGTCGCGGGCCGGTAGTCGATGAGGTCGCTCTGTTCAGGGCCTTGGAGACCCGGCAAATCGCGGGGGCGGCAATGGACGTTTTTGACCCTGAACCGCCGTCGCCCGACAATCCTCTTTTTCGTATGCCCAATGTGGTGGCTACGCCACACATCTCCTCCTTTACCGATTTGGGGCGCGAGGCGATGAGCCAGGGCGCGGTTGAGCAGCTGTTGCAAGTTTTGCGGGGTGAACGCCCACCATCTTTGGTAAATCCCGAGGCCTGGCCGGGACGAGCCGCATAGCGAGAGTCCAATGAAAATTGCTGCATTCCCCAAATGTTATCTGGATGACATCACTCATCACCGCACGATGACCGTTTTTGAATGGATCGAACTGGCCCGGCAGTTAGATGCCGACGGGCTGGAAATGTACGAAGGCTTTTTGCTTAGCCTGGATAACGCCTACCTTGATCGGGTAGGGGAGGCTATCCAACAGGCCGGTTTTGCCATGCCAATGATGTGCTGCTCGCCCGATTTCACCAACCCTGACCCTGAGGCCCGAAAACGAGCGTTGGCGCGAGAAGCCGAGCTGGTCCGGGTGACCCGTCGCTTGGGCGGTCCCCACTCCTTTTGCCGGGTCTTGACCGGCCAGCGTTACCCGGAAGTCAGCCGGGCGCAGGGCATCGCCTGGGTGGTCGAAGCCATTGAATCTCTGCTTCCTGTTGCCCAAGAATATGACGTGGTATTGGCTCTGGAAAATCATTATAAGGATGGACACTGGCAATATCCCGAGTTTGCTCAGAAACAGGATGTCTTTCTTGAGGTCTTGGCCGCCATCCCTGAGCGAGAATATTTTGGCGTGCAGTATGACCCGTCGAATGCGATTGTGGCCGGTGATGACCCCATCGAACTGTTACGGGCGGTGGCGGACCGGGTGGTGACGATGCACGCCAGCGATCGTTATCTGGCTGAAGGCGCCACTCTGGAGGATTTACGCCAAAGCGATGGCACACTTGGCTATTCACCCAATCTCCGGCACGGCGTGGTTGGTCAGGGTCTGAATGACTACGATAATATCTTCGGCATCCTGGCCGAGGTAGGGTATAACGGCTGGGTTAGCATTGAAGACGGAATGAACGGCATGGCCGAAATGCAGCAGTCTATTGAGTTTCTCAAACAGATGCGAGCTAAGCATTTTCCAAAAGAAGGGTAAACAAGATGCAAGCGTTGGTTAAGTTTGGTCGCCGGGATGGCGACATTGAAATTCGTGACATTCCCAAACCGGTAATCAATCCCGACCAGGTAATGATTGAAGTGAAAGCAACCGGCGTCTGCGGCAGCGACATCCATCTTTGGCACGAGAACCAGAGTTGGGCCATAAAATTGCCGCTGGTGATGGGTCATGAGTTCAGCGGCGTGGTGAGTGAGGTAGGAGAGCGGGTAACCGGTTTTAAAATCGGTAATAGGGTTGTGTGCGAAACAGCGGCTTCGGTTTGCGGTCAATGTGTCTATTGTGTAACCGGAAACTATAATCAATGCCCTCATCGCCAGGGATACGGGGCCTTGGTTGATGGCGCGTTTACCGAGTTTGTGGCAGCCCGGCCTCAGATATTGCATCACATACCTGGTAATATCTCCTTTGAAGAGGCTGCCCTGACCGAACCAATCTGTGTGGCTTACAATGCCTTGGTAGAAAAGTCAACGGTCAAACCGGGCGACCTGGCGGTTATCCAGGGACCTGGTCCCATTGGAATTATGTCGTTGCTGATGGCCCGCTTGAACGGAGCCGGTACAATAATCATGCTGGGCACAACTGCCGACGCACACCGCTTGGCTGTGGCTAAAGAGGTGGGTGTTCAGCATACCTTGAATGTACAACAAGAAAATCCGCTCGAACTCGTCCGTTCGTTGGGCGATGGTTTTGGCGCAGATGTTGTGGTTGATTGTACGGGCGTCAGCCGGGCGTTGCAGCAATCTCTGGAGTTGGTTCGCCCCAATGGGCGGATCATCAAGATTGGCTGGGGACCGGAACCCCTGGATTTCAGCCTGGACCCGCTGGTAGGCAAAGGTGTTACCTTGCAGGGGTCGTTTAGCCACACTTACACGCACTGGGAACGGGTCTTGACCTTGCTATCGGCGGGGCACATCAATCTCGGGCCAATTATTGGTGGTGTTTATCCTTTGCGGCAGTGGCAAGAAGCCTTTACCAAGATGGAAGAAGGGGAAAACGTCAAATCGGTATTGGTGATGGGCATGTAGGATGGTAGCAAGAGGGCAAATCAGGGGCGATGGCCGCGCGCGCCGGGTTTTCAGCAACGACCATCGCCTCAAAATCTGGATAGCGGCGCATATCGGCAATAACATAATCTCCAAAAACTGCTCATTCTGCCTGATAAACTACCCGCCCGTCGAAAATTGTCAACTTCACTGCTACCTCTGCCAGTTCATTGGGCGGAATCTCCAAGATATTGCGCGACAACACGATCATATCGGCCCACTTGCCCGACGAAATTGACCCTTGCCGATGTTGTTTTCCGGCTAACTTTGCCGGTCCCAAGGTATAACCGTAGATGGCCTCGGCCACGGTGAGACGTTCCTCTGGATACCAACCCTTTGCCGGTTGGCCCTGTTCATCCTGCCGGGTAACGGCGGCATAAATGCCCAGCATCGGGTTTAACGGAGCCACTGGCGCGTCGGAGCCAAAGGCCAGTTGCGTCCCGTGCTCAAGCAACGAGCGAAACGCATACGTGTATCGCGTCCGTTGGCCCCAAACCCGGTCGGCCGTGGGCCAGTCGGTGAGTAAATGCACCGGCTGCACCGAGGCAAAAATGTTAGCTCGGCCCAGGCGGGGCAGGTCGTCGGGATGAATGAGCTGGACATGCTCAATGCGGTGGGGTAGTCCCGATGTGAAGTTAGAGTTTTCCGGCGGGTTCTCGCCGAGGATTGAAATCACCTCCCGCACGGCCCGGTCACCAATAGCGTGCACGGACAGGGGAAACCCAATTTGATTGGCTTGCCGAGCCAATTGCCTCAACCGTTCAACCGAAGTAACGGCAATACCCCGGTTATTCTTCTCTCCCTCAAACGGTTCCAGCATCAGGGCGGTGCGGGATCCCATGGTGCCGTCGGCAAAGGTTTTGACGTGTCCCAACCACAGCCGGTCGTCGCCAAAACCGGCCTGTAGGCCCAACGTCATCGCTTGGGCCAGGTAATTGGCGGCCAGGTGATGGTGGACGCGCAGGTTGAGTTGGCCCTGCCGGTTTAAAGCCTGGAATAGCTGTAAACTCAGTTCGCCTTCTTGTTCAACGCGCTGGTCATGAATGCCGGTCAGGCCGAATCGGTTTGCTGCGGCAACGGCTTCGCGTAGCCAGATTTCTAACATTTCCCCATCCGGCAACACGATGTATTGTTCGACCAGCCGGATGGCGTTCCATTCGCGTAAAAGCCCGGTGGGTTCGCCTGTAGCATCTCGTTCGATATAACTGTCGGGGGGATTGGGCGTGTGAGCGGAAATACCGGCCTGGGCCAGGGCGGCGCTATTGACCCACCAGGTATGCATATCCATTCGAGCCAGGACAACGGGATTGTGCGGGGCAATATCGTCTAGCTGGTGGCGGTGGGGCGGCGACGCCCAGAGACGTTCATCCCAGCCCCAGCCTTGAATCCACTGGCCCGGCGAGGCGCCTGCTACCGCCTGCCGCACTTTTTCACGTACCCCGTCAACATCACTCACGCCAAACAAATTGACCTGGTGCCGCCGAATAGCGTATTGCAAAAGATGGACGTGGGCGTCAATCAGGCCGGGCAGCACCAATTGCTGTTGGGCATCCACCAGCTTTGTCTTTAGCCTGGCCAGAGCCTTGATTTCCTCGTTGCGCCCGACGGCGATAATCCGACCGTTGGCACAGGCTACAGCCTCGGCCCAGGGCCGGGTTGGGTCGAGGGTATAGATTTTGGCATTGTGGAGAATCAGTTCTGCCTTCATTGGCCATATCTTATCACATCAGCTTATTTTGACAAAGACATGAACCCGTGCTAAAAGGCTTGTAAAGAGTTTCGCCATCGGCAAAAGGAAGGCCAGGCCTAGCTGCCCGACAGCCGACACCTCGTTTTTACCAGCGACCGCGCCAGTCACAACGACATTTTTCAATTGGCCATCCCGGCGGTGGATACTGCCCCCCTGACCGCTTCCCCCGCCTTCGACGGCCAGCCGGCCTGGGGGGCCGGGGTGGTGGCAGTCATTCTGCTCTGAGGCTGAGTGACCTTAATAATAACTTGGCTCATGTGTCAGAAGTGTGCAACGTAACGAGAGCAGCGATAAAGCTGGGAGAGATGCGTTTGTGATTTCGACGAAATTCG
>JAFGNV010000040.1 GCA_016926805.1 Anaerolineae bacterium | reverse complement strand
GCGCCGAAGTGGCGGAACTGGCAGACGCGCTACGTTCAGGGCGTAGTGAGGGTAGCCTCGTGTGGGTTCGAGTCCCACCTTCGGCATTGCCCCGAAAATGAAAAGGGCCGCATTCGTCTAGGGGCCTAGGACGCCGCCCTCTCAAGGCGGTAACACGGGTTCGAATCCCGTATGCGGCATGGGACAATATGTATGGTGGCTGTGGCTCAATGGCAGAGCATCTGGTTGTGGCCCAGAAGGTTGTGGGTTCGAGTCCCATCAGCCACCCTTTGTAAAGATGTGACTATAATGGGCTAGTCACATTTTTTATTTTGGGCTATCTGGCACCTCAGTGAATATTTCAACGTGATGTGTCGGGATCAGCAAATATCACCGGACTCCCCCTTTACCCAAAATCACATCTGCCTCCAGGCCACTTCCGAGGGCCGGGGCTCTTGGGATAACGCCCACCTCGGCGAGCCAAACTGCCAGCGACACGAGAGACTGATAAGTGGAGAAATGAATATTAAGAATTATGGCGACAGCCCGATGAGATTGATTTGGATGAGTGAAGTTACCGAGTGGGGAAAAGTGTTTCAGGATGCCAGGTGACCCCAAACATGACAAATTATTATCAGCGCATAAAGCAGCAGTATCAAAATAGAATGGAAGATTCCACAGAATTGTTTCAAACCGTTCTGTCTGTTGCCGATACAATCGGTTTAGACCAGACGCTGGCATATTTAGAGCAATGTGTCATCGAGAAGCGACTAGCGTGGCTGGACGAAAATTTGGAGAAGTTTAATCGCACAGGCAATGCGGTGCTGGATGGCTACCGACTGTTTTATGAAGTCTATTTAGGCGTCTCGGTTCCGGCAGATGGGGAAATTGTTAAGCAAACAGATAGCCAACTGATCACAAGGTGGTGGAACCGCTGCCCCACCCTGGATGCTTGCCAAAAATTGGGCCTGGATACCCGAGAATTTTGCCGGAAAGCCTATCATCAACCCGTGCAGATATTTTTGGCAAAACTTGATCCCAGGCTGAGGTTCGAGAGAAACTATGAGGCGTTGAGACCTCACACCGCTTACTGTGAGGAAATCATCACCCTGGAAGAATGAACTATCGATAATCAAAACCATATCCAAAATCCGGTGGAATCTGGCGTTGGGGAGAGGGGGTGATAACTACCGATAGTGGTTCAACCGAAGAGATAAAATTGATTACCAAGGCAAACCGTGAAAGGAGAGATAAAAATGGCAACCTATTTTCTGTTTGGTAAATATTCCGCGGGTGCTTTACAGGGCATGAGCGCCCAACGCACGGAAGAAGCGAAAGCGTTGATAAAGAAGTTTGGCGGCGAAGTTAAATCGGGGTACGCGCTGCTGGGCGAGCATGACCTGGTGCTCATTGTTGACCTTCCCGGCACCGAACAGGCCATGAAGGCCTCGGTAGCCCTGGCTAAATTGACCGGCATTGCTTTTGCCACCGCCCCCGCCGTGAGCGTTGCCGATTTTGATAAATTGATGGCCGAGGTGTAACGAGCCACGGCTCTCACCAACAAGCAACTGTTCAAATTCGGGTGCGTCCAGAATTTTGTGCAACCTTCAGTTGCCCGAAATCTGGACAAACCAGGGGGGAATTCGGGGGGATACCCCCCGCGCCCCCAGTCTGTCCTAAAATATCGGACAGACCCTTCAGATTCCACCGGATTCTAACGGAGGGGCGATGGGCCCATCGCCCCTCCTGATTTCAATCCACCTTCAAAACCTTGGCCCCTCGGATCTTGCCCAGCTTGAGTTCAACCAGAGCCTGATTGGCCTCGGTTAAAGCGTACGTCTCAACCTCGGGTTTGAGAGGAATCGCTGCTGCCAGTTCCAGAAACTCCTGCACGTCACGCCGAGTCACATTGGCCACACTCTTTATTTCCTTTTCCAGCCACAAATGTGCTGGATAATCCAAACGTAAAAGGTATTCCTTGTCTGCTTCTTCTTTGCGGATGGCATTGATGACCAGGCGACCGCCCGGGGCCAGATTCTTTAACGCCTCCACCACCGGCTTCCACACCGGGGTGGTGTCGATGATGCTGTCCAGCTTTTGGGGCGACTCAGCGGTAGTATCACCGGCCCACACTGCCCCCAGTTCCCGGCCAAACGCCCGCTCCTGAAGACTCCGGGCAAAGACAAAAATCCGGGCGTTTGGATAACGATGCCGCGCCATCTTCAAAACCAGGTGCGCCGACGCGCCAAAGCCAGTCAGCCCCAAATTCTGTCCATCTTGCAGACCGGTCAGCCGCAGCGAGCGATAACCAATGGCCCCGGCGCACAACAACGGCGCGGCGGCCTCATCGGCAAAAACCGGTGGGATGCGGTAGGCGAATCGCTCCGGCACGGTCATATATTCGGCATAGCCGCCGTTGGCATCTCGGCCGGTGGCCCTAAAATCAGAACACAGATTCTCCTGGCCGGTTCGGCAGTATGTACACTGTCCACAACTCGAGTATATCCAGGCCACGCCCACCTTATCGCCAATTTGCAGATTCTTTACCCGGCGACCCATTCCCACCACTCGCCCCACCACCTGATGCCCCAGCACCACCGGCAATCGCGGCGGGGGTGTGCGCCCCTCGATCTCGTCCAACTCGGTATGGCAAACACCACAGACCGAAACCTGCACCAGGATTTCTTCCTCGCCGGGGACGGGATCGGGCAGGTCTGTAAGTACCAGGGGCGAGCTGTTTTCGGCAAGATTACATAGCTCATGCAAAACCATTGCTTTCATCTGCATTCTCCTCCAGGCTAAACTCCCACCAAAATCAGGGTCAAATCATTAACGTTCGTCCGGGTAGGGCCGGTTATTATTAAATCGCCCAACGGCTCAAAAAAATGATAGGCATCGTTGCGGGCCAGGAAATCGGCGGCATCCAATCCCAACCTGGCGGCACGAGCAACGGTGAAACCATCGGCAAACGCGCCGGCAGCATCGGTTGGACCGTCGGCGCCATCGGTGGCCAGGCAGGCGATGAGAATATCCTCCCAGCCCGTCAGGGCCAGGGCCGCGGCCAGGGCCATTTCCTGGTTGCGCCCGCCCCGGCCATTTCCCCGCAACGTTACCGTGGTTTCGCCGCCAAAGATGAGGCAAGCCGGTTTTGAAATCAATTTACCCGCCGGATGCATCGCCTCGCCGCAAATAACGCCTTTGGCCAGACCCGCCGCCATTTGGCCCACCTCGCGGGCCTCTCCTTCGATAAAAGTACTCAGCACCACCGGATTAAAACCTAACAGCTCGGCGGTTTCAGCCGCAGCCCAGGCAGCCAGGCGGTTACTGCCAACAATCACGTTTTGCACACGATCAAAGATGGGATCGCCGGGTTTGGGGGTATCGGAAACCTGACCGGCCAGACCGGCGGAGAGATGATCGCGGATAGAAACCGGGATGTCATCTGCCACCCCATAACGCGCTAACACCGACCAGGCATCGTGAAAGGTCGTCGGATCGGGCACTGTAGGGCCGGAGGCAATCACGTCCAGCGGATCGCCAACCACATCGGAGAGAATCAGGCTGACCACTGGCGCCGGCGCGGCCAGGCGAGCCAACTGTCCCCCCTTAAGTTGGGAGATGTGCTTGCGGATAGTGTTGATATCGTTAATTGTTGCCCCACAACCTAGCAAAACCTGGGTTAGTGCCTGCAAATCCGCCAGCGAAACACCCATCACCGGCGCAGTGACCAGCGCCGACCCCCCGCCGGAAATAAGACAAAGGATCAGATCTCGCGCCGTGGTGCTTTGCAATAGGTCGGTAATCTTCCGGGCGCCTTGCAATCCGGCTTCATCGGGAAGTGGATGGCCGGCCTCGATAATCTCGATGGGACCGGTCGCAGTGGGATCATCCAACGTGTGTTCGTGTTTGACCAGCACCATACCACCGGTTAGCCGGTTACCCAGAACGCTGGCCACGGCTGCCGCCATCGGCGCGCCAGCCTTGCCTCCGCCAACCACCAGCACTCGATCATAATCAGTCAGGTGATACGTTTGTTCTGTTCCTTGGGGGGCAGAAACTGTCAAACGGTTGTGGGTGAGATCAAGGCTATTACGTACGGCCTCAGCCGGGTCAACGGCTCGCAGGGCCGCCCGTATCATTCGCCAGGCAAGTTCCCGGCTCTTGCTCATCTGCTCATTAGGTGCCGTCATTGGCCTATCTCCCTCGTGATGATGTCGTAATATATGTTCTTTCCGGGGCGGTGTCAAAACATTTTTCCAGCACTGGCACCGTCTCATCGCCCGTAATCAACCGCGCCCCCCGCTTGCGGGTGAAATAGTTCCAGGCCCACTGGAACAGCACCAACACCTTGTTGTCAAACTCGATCAGATACCAGATATGCACAAAGATCCAGGCCAGCCAGGCCGGGAACCCGGAGAACTTGAGCAAACCTAAATCGGCCACGGCAGCATTGCGGCCAATCACGGCCAAATTGCCCTTATTGAAATACCAAAACGCGGGCAGACGTTTTCCTTTGAGACGCGCTTTGATCAGATTGGCCGCATAATGCCCCTGTTGCATGGCCACCGGGGCAACGCCGGGCAACGGCTGTCCGTTTTGATGGGCATAGTGGGCCAGGTCGCCAACAACCAAAATATCCGGCTGGCCGGTAATTGTCAGATCCGGTTCGACCATCACCCGCCCGGTCCGGTCCAGTTCAACGCCAGTGCGGTTGGCCAGCACCTGGGCCATCATCGAGGCTTTCATTCCGGCAGCCCACACAATAGTTTGAGCCTGGATATGTTCTTCCCCATTATTGTGGCGAATGGTCACTGTTCCTTCCTGGATGTTGGTCACCGTGGTTTCCGTACGCACGGTAACACCCAGGCGAGTCAGCGCCGTTTTAGCCTTAATCGATAGCTCCGCCGGGTAAGGCGGTAGCACACGCTCCCGGCCCTCCAGGAGCAGAATGTTGGCCTGCGCCGGGTCAATACGCCGAAATTCTTCCTTCAAAGTGACACGAGCCAACTCGGCCAGCGTCCCGGCCAATTCCAATCCGGTTGGCCCGCCCCCAACGATGACAAACGTCAGCCAGGCCCGCCGTTTCTGCGGGTCTGGTTCTCGCTCGGCGGCCTCAAAAGCCAGCAGGATGCGCCGCCGGATAGTCAAAGCATCCTCCACAGTTTTTAAACCCGGCGCAGTCTTGGCCCAATCGTCGTGGCCAAAATAATAATGGCTCACGCCCGTAGCTACAATCAAGGTGTCGTAATCCACCTCGCCATCGCGCAGGATAACCCGGCGATGTTTAGGGTCAATATCGGTCACTTCGGCATTAAGTACAGTGGCGTTTTTCTGCCGACGTAGCACCGCCCGCAACGGCGAGGCAATATCCCCTGGCGATAACCCACCAGTGGCTACCTGATACAGTAGCGGTTGGAACAAATGAAAATTCCTTTTATCAATCAGGGTTACTTTCACTGGCGCGTTTTTCAGGTGTTGAGCCGCGTACAACCCGCCGAATCCTCCCCCCACAATAACCACGTGATGCCATGAAGATGTATTTATCGCGGTCATAGTATCCTCCAAGATACGAATTATATTTGTTACAAATATCACAAATAATTTTATCTGAGTTGGTTTAAAAAGACATTAAAGAGGATTGGCCGGGTTCAATAGACAACTTCCTAATCATGCAATTTATCAATTGCCTGCTATAATTATTGGGGTATTCTACCGACAGACTTGATCAACAAATGAGATAAACGAATAATCCGGCTACTAATGACACAACCAGGGTCATTGTAGGGGGTGAAAACCCTAAAGGTCTCAGGCGAACAAAGTTCGCACACTTTTAGGGTTTGGAGCCCTCGTAGGCAAAAGATCCGGAGAGATATTTTGCGGAATTTGTCTATTCGCGCCATTCGTGATCAAAATTTTAGTACCTGTGCAATAGCGGCACAGGGAAGGGGGGATAATGGGGGGGAACTACCCCCCAAACCCTCCGCCCCTTCGGGGAATTATTCGACCTATTGCACAGGTCGAAATTTTACAATATCGGAAAAGTGCATTTATTAGCAAGTTCAGGGAAATATTTCACCTAAAGTTAACCAAAAAATTTGGGGGAACTATGTTGAATAAACTTGAAACAGCAACGCTTGGCGGGGGGTGCTTCTGGTGTGTTGAGGCAATTTATCAGGACGTACAAGGCGTACAGCAGGTGGTTTCGGGTTACGCCGGGGGCGCAGTAGAGAATCCAACCTACCAGCAAGTCTGCACCGGCACCACCGGTCACGCTGAAGTGGTCCAGATCACCTTTGATCCCGAGAGCATCTCTTATGAGGACATTCTTTACATTTTCTGGCGCACTCACGATCCCACCACTTTGAACCGGCAGGGCGCCGATGTGGGCCCACAGTATCGTTCCATCATTCTGTATCATACCCAGGAACAGAAGGCCATTGCCGAAAAATCCAAACGCGAAATTGACGCGTCAAACTTATGGCCCCAGCCCATTGTTACAGAGATAGCGCCCTTCACCGATTTTTACAAAGCCGAAACGTATCATCAAAACTATTATCGCCATAATCCCTATCAACCCTACTGTATAGCGGTGATCGATCCCAAAGTGCGCAAATTCAAAAAACAATTTCAGGATAAGTTAAAAAACCAGGCGCAAACTTGACCATCCGGGGAAGAATTCCTCCTGTACGTTGGGCGCGCGATTGGGCGGGCGTCGAAAGGCGATGGAGGGATTGTTTGACGACGCGCCATACAACGCGTCACACCGAACGCTGTGAGCCGGGCGATATCCGTCGATGTAAAAATTTTCTCCGCAGCGGTTTTGAGTGGCTGATACCGCCCCTCCAAACTCACGCTGAGGGTTCCATAAGGCCAGGGCCTTATTCAACCGGAAAAAGAGAATAAATGGGGGGCACCCCCCCGGCCTACCGGCAGTTTCTTAGTAGCGTCCGGCCCTTCCAACGCGGGCCGCCATAGCGCCACCGCCACCAGACGGCTTGTATCGCAATTCGCGTCATCAGCAGTACGGAAACCGGTAGCAGCAGGGCATCACCCAAGCGCTGACGAGTAACCGCGGCCGTCAACATCCGGATGCCCACTCCCAGGGCGATCAGAATCAACGGCCACAACGGCCAGCCGGGCAATCTTCCCCGCCAACCCAGGGCCAGCCAGAACCAGGGCAAGAGAAAAATCGACCAGTGAAACACGGCCGCCAGGGCCAACCAGAAAATGCTATTGCCGTATCCGGCGATGATGTTCTTGGCGTAGCCGTCGCGCACCTCCGGCCAGTTTTGATACATACGGCAGGCGATGAGTGTGGCTCCGTCGACCATACGTAGTTGTAAGCCATGCTGTTTGACTCGCCGGGCCAGGACAACGTCTTCCACAATTTTCTCACGCACAGCAGCATGACCGCCAACAGCTTCATAAGCCTCTCGCCGAAAGGCCAACAATTGCCCGTTGGCCGCGGCCAACGACGACCAGGGAGTATGGTGCACCAGTGGCAGCGGCAGGTAGCCAATAACGACCATGGCCATCAACGGAACCACCAGCCGTTCCGCCCAGGTGACGGTGTGTTGCGTGGGCCACACGGTCAACAAATCGGCCCGGGTGTGCCGGATGGCCGACAGGAGGGCGGTAAGGGCGTTGGGCGACCAACTGACATCAGCATCGGTGAAGATGAGCCACTCGCCGTTGGCGGCCTGGGCCAGTTGGTGACAGGCCCAGTTTTTACCCAACCAATCGACAGGAAGCGGTTTTCCGGTCAGGATTTTCAAACGCGGATCGTTGCCACCGGCTGTATGGGCAAGAGCAGCGGTAGCGTCGGTAGAGTTGTCGTCAAGCAGAATGATTTCAAAATGAGGGTAGGTTTGGGCCAGCAGGCGAAGGATGGTTGGTCCAATCACTGCCGCCTCGTTGCGGGCGGGGATGAGAATGGATACGGGGGGCGTATAGTCTGTTGCCGGGGCTGTACCCAGCCGGGGAAACGTGAGAGCGCTGACAATGGCAATCAAGGCAATGGTGATGAGGGTTATGGTGACAAATAGGACAAAAAAAATCATTGAGGCAGCCTCTTTTTCAACCAGGAACGGAGGCCCGGCGGTTGTTTCAACTCAGCACGGTGTTTCCAGGTCAGCAATAGCATGTTACCAACCCACACCGCCAGCAGCACCGGGTCGAAATGAATCAGGAGAAGATAAGGCAACAAACCCAACATCGCCAGCAGCACCGCCCAGCCAGACGCGGCCACTACAATAAACCAGAAAACCAGCAACAATCCCAACACAAGTGGAATTTCACCCAGAGTGAGGCCGGTCCAGATACCAAAGGTCACAGCCACTGCCTTGCCACCACGAAAACCCAAAAAGGGTGAGTAGGCGTGTCCAAGCACCGGCGCCAGCGCCACAACCGCCAACGACCCGCCAGTGAGACCAGCAAAAAAATGGGCCATTCCTACCGGAATGACCCCTTTGAAATAATCCAACAGCAAGGCCAACATTCCCCACCACCAGCCACCGGCGCGGATGACATTGGCCGCGCCAGGATTGTAATCGCCGTAACCACGAATATCGGTGCGCAGGGCTAAACGTCCTACCCAGACCGAAAAAGGCAAAGCCCCACACCCAAAACCGATGATGAACCAGACAAGCGTTGTCATCGACTATTCTCCTATTCCTCCCGCTGCCGTAACCAGGCCAATCCGACCAGACTACCCATGCCCAAAAATCCAATCAGGGCTGGGCCGGGCAATCCCCAAAAAACAAACAGGGCAATAGTTTCCAACCCCCAGGTAATGGTGTAAATCAAGAGCAAGGGAAACGCCGGAAGCCGGGAGGGCCGCACTATCACCGTAATCAAGGCCGACGCCAGCAGCCAGCCCAGGTAGTTGCTCCAGGGAATGCCAAAGTAACCACCGGGGTTTTCCCACACCCACAGCCCCCAGGTCACCATTTGGGGGTCTAAAAACAGATCCCAGGCGGTCATCGCCAACGCACTGACTACAATAAAAGCCAAACCACGTTTGACGCCGGTCAAACGCTCCGCCACCGCCCAGGCCGGAGGAAGCATCATCAACCAGGCCAGGGGAATGAGTAAGGGCACATGCATCACCTGCGGTTGCAGGATGTCGGTGTAATGATACGCCCCAAAGGGAAAGCCGGTTGACGACCCAATAGCTTCAGTTCCCCAGGCCAGCCCGGTCACGCTCACGGCGGTCCAAACGGTGCGCCATAAACCCCAGGCGTGGTAGAGAATGAATACTACCGTTACCGCCTGCAAGCCTACGCCCGCTACAATCCCTCCCCGTTCGCCCATCCCGCCCCAAAAATAACGCAAGATAGGCAGTGAAATCATGGTGACAACCCACACCACCAACATCACCCTGACCGGACGTGAAAGACCCTGCAGCAGGCGGCTTAACTCAAACGGTTTTTTCATAAGCAGGTATTGGCTGTCCATTATCGCCTCTTTCTATCCTTTCAGCAAAAAAGAACGGCTAAATGCTAACACCGTCTGTTCCACGTAAGGCCAACCGGGGTCTTCGAGGCGGATCAAGTTGTGGCCGGTTTTGACTTCATGATAGCGCACGGGGCCGGGCAACCGCCGGAGCAAACGGCGGGTGCGAGCGGCAGGCACGGTTTCGTCCTGGGTGCCCTGTACAACCAGCGTCGGCACGTTTACCTGGGCGACCAATCGGTAAGCGGCTTTTCCCAGCCGGTGTAATTGCTCAAAAACGCGCAGCGGAATAGCGAATTCCCGAATCTCTTCCTGGACTTCCGGACTGTCCAGATCGATCCCGGGCAGAAAGTTGGCAATCCCCCGCCGCAGTTCCGGGTCGGCAAAATCAACATTTTTGAAGGGCCGCATCTGGCGAACCAATGGTTTGAGCAATTGACCAATCCAGCGCTGCCACCACTCACCCAACTGCCAATTAGGACCAGACCAGCGGGAGGCCGGGAAACTGCCACTTGAATTGATACCGTCGCGCCCATGGAGTGGCCCATCAAAAGCACTGGCCAATGCTTTCGCTGCAATTCAGCCAGAGCCGACTCGACCGCAACCACCCACTCAGTGTAATCTCGCTCAAAGATGGTTTCAATCTGAGGACCAAAACCGGGCAACAATAAACCTTGAATGGTCCAGCCATCTTGGTACAGGGTTGTGCCCAGCGGATGCATTTCGGCGGGCGTGCCGGGAAAGCCATGCACCAGTAACGCCGCCGCCTGACCGCCGTTCCAGTAAAACGATTGGTGTTCGTTGCCCTGAAAAGGTTGGAGATGGGTTAAAATTTGGCTCAATTTTCTCCTCTATCAGATACAGGCAATAAGGACAGGCCCAAGACCTGCCCTTCCATCGATTCTACAATGGATACAACACGACCTTAAGCCATCAAAGCCTCAAACTGCGGGCGATCAATGGTTTCACGCTCCAACAAAGCCTCGGCCAGACTCTCCAGTTTGTCATGCTGTTTGGCCAGGATGTCTTTAGCTTTCTGGTAAGATTTGTGAAGAATGCCCTGTATCTCACTGTCGATACGCTCGGCTATTTCTTCGCTATAGTCGCGGGTTTCGCCCAGGCTACCCAGGTAAGGATTGCCCTGTTCCTCGCCAAAGGTGCGCAGACCCAAAACCTCACTAAAGCCATAACGGGTAACCATAGCCCGGGCCAGTTTGGTGGCCCGTTCGAGGTCGTTGGCGGCGCCAGTGGTAATACGCTTAAAGACGAGTTCTTCGGCGGCGCGACCACCTAACAGACCTACAATTTCGCTTTCAAAGGCCTCTTTGCTGCGCAGGTACTTGTCGTTTTCCGGTAAGGGCATAGTGTAACCCAGCGCCATGCCACGAGAAACAATACTGACTTTGTGCACCGGGTCGCCTTCTTCAACGTTGTGCATCACCACGGCGTGGCCCGCTTCGTGAAAAGCCACCACCCGACGCTCTTCATCGGTCAAGATTTTTCCTTTGCGTTCCGGTCCGGCCACAATGCGTTCGATGGCGTCTTGAAACTCCTGCTGCCCAATCAGGGTCAGATTGCGGCGGGCAGCCAGGATGGCAGCCTCGTTGACCAGATTCTCCAAATCGGCACCGACAAAACCGGGGGTCAGTTTGGCCAGGTTAGCCAGGGAGACGTGGGGCGCAATGGGCTTACCCCGGGTGTGAACTTTCAGGATGGCCTCCCGGGCTTCTACATCGGGCCGATCCAGGATGACTTTGCGGTCGAAACGACCGGGACGCAACAGCGCCGGATCCAGCACATCGGGCCGGTTGGTGGCCGCAATCAGGATGATGTTGGTATCGGTATCGAAGCCATCCATTTCCACCAGAATTTGGTTGAGGGTTTGTTCGCGCTCGTCGTTGCCGCCACCTAAACCAATGCCTCGCTGACGGCCCACAGCATCAATCTCGTCAATAAAGATAACGGCTGGCGATTGCTCTTTGGCCCGCTTGAACAGATCGCGCACGCGGGAGGCGCCCACCCCCACAAACATCTCCACAAACTCAGAACCGGAGATGTTAAAGAACGGCACCCCGGCCTCACCGGCCACGGCCTTGGCCAGCAGGGTTTTGCCGGTACCCGGTGCGCCGGCCATCAGAACTCCCTTGGGAACTCGCGCGCCCAACTTGAGAAACTTATCCGGTTCACTCAGAAATTCCACCACCTCCTGGAGTTCCAGTTTGGCCTGTTCCGCTCCGGCCACATCCTGGAACGTCACCACCGGACGTTGAAAGACACCCTGCTCGGCAGTGTTAGACATTACCCGGGCATTACTACGGCCAAACTGATTGGGGAAATTACCAACGCCCCCACCCCGCATTTGCCGCGCGGCAATAAAGATAAGAAAACCAATAAAGAGGATCGGGGCCAGCGTGAGCAGTACACTGAGATAGCCAAACATCCCTGGCCCGGTTTCCTCAACCACTATCGGCAACTCGCGCAACACTTCGGGCGAAGTGCCAATGAATTGCAAGGCCTCAATGGCACTAATGTTGGCTTCTTTACGCGCGGTAAGAGTGGTACCGTCGGTCTTGGTGGCAATAATCTCGTCGCCGCGCACGATAATTTTTTCAATTTCACCGGCTTCGATAGCATCGACAACGCCGGGCAGAGAGGCTGCCTCCGGTTTGGTACCTTGACCGGTAAAGAATGGCACAAAGATGGCACCTAGAATAATCACCCCCATCACAATCCACAAATAGAACATGGGGCGTGGTTGTTCTCGTTTGTTCAGTTTATCGTCGGGTTTCACTGTGGACATTCCTTTCTGGTAATAACAAGGCTGGTGTTTTGGCCCACAACGCAGATAGACTTCTTCCTTTATACTATCGTTTAATAATGCCGCAGAAGAATGAGAATAATATTAAACGAGCATTAGAGTGATGTTAACTTTCTGAATCGGTAAATTTGTCTTCAGGCTGTCCATAAGTTCCGGGCTTTATGGATTCCCCTTGTTAGTTGCGTTCAATTGGAGTATCATAACCAAAAATTGGTTTTAGCCTTCAAACACAAGCCTCAACTATTGGGCAGGTATATTATGAGAAAACTACTTGCGGGGAAATGGTTGATCAGACATTTGCTGGTACTGGCAGCTATTATTGTGCTCATCAACTTGGGGTTATGGCAACTTCGTCGCCTGGAACAGCGACGCGCTTTGAACGAGGCAATTTTGGCCGGATTAAACGCGCCGGTCACGGTGCTCTCCGGCCAGGATATTGACCCCAAAGCCCTAAATTTACACCGCGTAACCGTTACCGGTACATTTGATAACGATGAAAGTATGGTGATTGTCAATCGGCCTTTTAACGGACTCCCCGGCGTGCGCCTGGTCGTCCCGCTACGGATTGAGGGCAGCGACGGGGCGGTGTTGGTGGATCGGGGCTGGATTCCACTGGCTGAGTCCGCCCCGGATAAACGCCAAATTTATGAGGAAAACGGAACAGTCAAGATTGAGGGTATTGCTTACAAAACCCAGCTCCAACCCAATCGCTGGCTAATCCCCACCGACCCTACCCCCGGTCCTGGTGAATCTCGTCTGGATGAGTGGTTCCGGGTTGACATTAAACGCATTCAGGCACAAGTGCCTTATTCACTACTGCCGATTTTTATCAAGCAGTCACCCAATGAAGATGCCGCGCCAGACATTCCTCCGTTGCGTGAAGAAGGAATAGAATTGAGTGAAGGGTCACACTTTAGTTATGCCCTACAATGGTTCAGTTTTGCCGTGATTTTGGTAATTGTGTATGGAGCGTTGATTCGACAGGAATTAAAAAAGGTCGGGTAATTTAAGAAACGCGCTCTAAATTTCTATCGTAAAAATAGATCCCACAGGTTTGTTGGGCCGTACAGAAATGTATCCCCCGTGCCCCTCGACCACCATCTTGCAGAAAGCAAGACCCAGTCCAATTTGACGGTCTTCTTTATCCTGCAACTTTGCCACTTCAAATTTATCAAAGATACGTTCGCGATCCTCTATGGTGATGCCAGGACCTTCATCAGAAATAGTGACCCGAATTTGAGGACCCGCCGACGACAACATCGTCTTGGCTCGTGGATATTCCACTAGCACGGTAATCGTACTTTCAGCGGGTGAGAATTTTAAGGCATTTGAAATCAGATTTTCCAACACTCGCTGAAACAAGTTGGTATCGAGCAATATGTGCTGAGTTGTGGTTGGCAGGTCGCCAATCAATTTGATATTCTTTGACCGGGCCACAATGTTGTAGCTTCCTATCACCTGCTGCACCACCTGGTTCACATCAACCATTGAGCGATTCAGGATCAGGCGTTCGGCTTCGAGTTTAGCCAAAATTAGCATATCATTTAAGAATGAGTCCAGGCGATAGGCTTGCATTTGAATAGCCTGAACATCTTGGGCGTCACTATCTGGAAACGATTCTCGAGCCAACAGTAACTGGGTATATCCCAAAATGGCGGTGAGAGGGGTTCTGATATCGTGGACAATCATGTGGGTCAGGTCTTCTCGCATCCGCAAGGTGGCTTCTAATTCATCGTACTGCTCCTTGAGGCGCAACAATGAGCGTATCCGAGCCCGTAACTCAACACCATTTACAGGTTTATTTACAAAATCATCGGCCCCAGCATCAAGCCCATTCACCAAGTCTTCTGTGCTGTCCAAAACAGTCACCAAAATTATGGGAATATGTTGCCATCGTTTATTTGCCTTGAGACGTCGACATACTTCGAGGCCATCTATATCGGGCATCATCACATCAAGTAAAATAATATCTGGCGGTTGCTGCTCAACCACTTTTAAGGCTTCTGTTCCACTGGTGGCGAGTATGGTGTCATACCCCTCTGGCATTAAGATCGCCTTCAACATATCACAAGTGAGAGACTCATCATCGACAATCAGTACCGTTCTCTTGCGCTTTGTAGCCATATCTTTTCTCTTTCTGAAGTGGTAATGATTTTTAACCGGTCGCTCGCAAGCTGAGTTAATTATATAACAGTTTTAAACAAAGAAAAAGGATGGACTGAGTTCATATCCATCCTGAAGCTTAAATCACGGTAAACTTGTGACCAAACGATTATGAGCCTGGTTTTCTGGATTCTGTGATTACGGAAATTGCGGCACAATCACGCCGCCACGGGCCACGTAGTCGCCCATGGCAATGAGAATCATAATCATCAGGCCATAAAAGCCCAGGCCGGCAAAAATCCAGATAAGCCTGGTGCTGTAACGCAGGTGCATAAAATAGGCCATAATCAGCCCGGCTTTGATGGTGGCAATTCCCAGCGCCACAAAAACATTGAGCACTCCAAAATGAAAAAAGGAAACTGTGACGGTAATAGCCAACAAAACTAGCAGCAGGGCAAAGACGATGAGATAAGTACGAACCGGGATAAGATGGCGATCATGTTCGGTCATTACGGTAGCTCCATTAGAAAGAGTAAGAAGTAGGGGGTAGGTAGAGAATTTTTGCTAATTCTTTGTTCCCTACTACTCCTTTATTTGCCACTTCTATGGTTTACGTTCGGTCGATCAGGTAATATAGCGGGAAAATGAACACCCAGACAATATCAACAAAGTGCCAATAAAGGCCGACCATTTCCACCGGGTCGTAATAAACTGATGAGAAGTGATTTTTCCAGGCCCGGTAGGCAAAATACAACAACACGCCAATGCCCACCACCATATGCATCGCGTGCAGGCCGGTGGTCACAAAATACAGACTAAAGAATATTTCCGCCTGGTTGGCAAACAAGCCCTGAAAGATAAAGTCGTATCCCGGCACCAGATGGTGGCTAAACTTTTCGGCGTATTCGAATCCTTTTATCACCAAGAAGATGGCGCCAAACAGAATGGTCAGCAGTAGATACATGACCAGGGCCTTTTTCCGGTCTGTTTGCGCCGCATGCACACCCAGAACCATTGTCAGACTGCTGCTCAGCAAGACAAATGTATTAACGGTAGCCAGTACAAGATCGAGTTCGTTACTGGCGGCTTTAAAAGCCTCAGGGTAGGCCAGGCGATAGGCCGCATAGACAATGAAGATGCCGCCGAAGAACATTACCTCGGTAGCCAGAAAGACCCACATGCCCAAGGTGTTGGCCTGGCGCCGCTGTTCCACATTGCTAAAGTAAGGCGCAACCACGGACGATTTAGCTTGAGACACCGGCAACCTCCTCTTCTTGCAGATCGTAAGCATAAGCTTCTTCGGTAACCAGGGGGGTTTCGATAAAATTATGGGGCGGCGGCGGCGAGTTTGTGGTCCATTCCAAACCTTTGGCCCGCCAGGGATTGGAGTTGGCCGGTTTGCCCCTGAACAGGGTCGTAGTCAGGTAAAACAACGGCAGAATATAACCAAAACCCAAAATGGCCGTGCCCAGGGTTGAAATCTGGTGCCACAGTTGGAACTCTTCGGGGTAAGTAGCGTAACGGCGCGGCATGCCCATATAACCCAATACAAACTGGGCCAGGAAGGTTAAATTGAAACCGATAAAAATGATGGTGACCGAGGAAACACCCCACTTCTCGTTATACATTCGCCCGCTCATTTTGGGCCACCAGAAATGAAGCCCGCCCAGGTACGCCATGGTAGTGGCCCCAACCATAATAAAGTGAAAATGAGCCACCACAAAGTAGGTATCGTGCAGGTGAACATCAACGGCAATGGCGCCCAGGAACAGGCCGGTCAGCCCCCCGACAATAAATAAACTGATGAAACCCAAAGCGTATAGCATGGGTGTTTTGAAGATAATGATGCCTTTATAAAGGGTGGCGGTCCAGTTGAATACTTTGATGGCCGACGGAATTGCGACCAGGAAAGTCAAAATAGAAAAAACCAACCCGGCATAAACGGTTTGACCACTCACAAACATATGGTGTCCCCACACCAAAAAGCCCAGCAGGGCAATAGCCATACTGGAGAGAGCAATGGCTTTATAGCCAAAAATGCGTTGGCGGGAGAAGGCGGTAATCAACTCGCTGATTACTCCCATTGAGGGCAAAATCATAATGTACACCGCCGGATGAGAATAAAACCAAAATAGGTGCTGGAATAGCAAGGGGTCACCACCCAGAGCAGGGTCGAAAATACCAAACCTTAAAACACGTTCGGCGGCCACCAGCAAAATGGTGATGGTCAACACCGGCGTGCCTAAAATAATGATAATACTGGTGGCGTAATGCGCCCAGACAAACAGCGGCAGCCGAAACCAGGTCAGGCCGGGGGCGCGCATGGTGTGAATGGTAACAATGAAGTTGATGGCAGTAAAAATGGAAGAGAATCCCACAATAAAGATACCCAGGGCCGTGATAATAACGGCCGTATTGGTGTAGGTACTGCTGTAAGGGGTGTAAAAAGTCCAGCCCGTGTCCACCCCGCCTAACACCACCACAGACAAGGTAAACAACCCGCCAAGTATATAAACATACCAACTGGCCAGGTTCAAACGTGGAAAGGCCAGGTCTTTGGCGCCGATCATCAAGGGAATGAGAAAATTCCCCAACGTGGCAGGAATAGAGGGGATGAGGAAAAAGAAGACCATAATCACGCCGTGCAGAGTGAAAGTTTTGTTATAGGTATCGGACTGAAGCAAATCTCCCTGGGGCGTAAACAGTTCCAGTCGGATCAAACTGGCCGCCGCGCCGCCCAGCAAAAAGAAAAAAGTAATAGAAATCAGGTAAAGAATACCGATCCGTTTGTGATCGGTGGTGAGCAACCACGATTTAAGGCCATAGGCCCAGTTGAGATAATTATCCTGAGGCTGTTCTATGGTGGCGGATGGCGTCGATACGGTCATGATGTTTGCTCCTTTTTTAGGTGGAGGTCAATACAGGTATATCTGGCTACTGGCTTTTTAAAGACTTGATATATTCTACCAGTTGCAAAATCTCTTGTTCGGTTAAAATGCCTTCATAAGTGGGCATGCTAGGCGGATAACTGGCAACAAGTTTTTCCTGTGGCTTGCGGATAGACTCAAGCAGATATGCTTCATCAGCCACAACGGTCTCCCCACTGGCCAACTGCACGGATTCACCAAACACGTCGGCCAGATTAGGGCCAATACTGTTGGGAGTATCGTTGTGACAGGCCACACACCCGCGTTGCTGAAACAAACGTTGCCCGGTCTGAGCCATCGACTCTCCCTCGATTACACCACCAAGCCAGGTTTGATAGGCGTCCGGCTCCATCACGGTGATAGTACCGGTCATTTTGGAGTGTTCGGTGCCGCAATATTCGGCGCAGAAGAGGTGGTAATTGCCGGTTTTGGTGGCCTCGAACCAGAGCGTGGTGTAGCGCCCCGGCAGTACGTCTTGTTTGATACGAAAGGCCGGAACGTAAAAACTGTGAATGACATCTTGCGAGGTCATAATCAACTTGACCGGCTGATTGACCGGAACATGTAGGGCATTGATCTCGATCTTGCCCGACGGATGTTGCGATTGCCACATCCATTGTTTGCCAATGACATAAATTTCCAGCGCGTCAGCCGGAGGCGTGGCATAGTTGTAATACACCACCGCCGACCAGCCAAAAATAACCATAGCCAGCACAAACGGGATAAAGGTCCAGGCAAATTCCATTTTGTTGCTCTCATGAACCCGATTGGAGCGGTCCGCCCTGCTCCCCTGGCGGTATCGAACGGCAAAGGTGATGATAAAGCCAATTACCGGGATGGCAAACAACAAGCTCAAACCAACCAGGGTAAAAAATATCCAGTCAATTTGGGTGCCAATAGTCGATGCTTGTTCTGGCAAAAAATCTGGCATGGGTGTTCCTCGATCTTGTCTTTTAACATTTATAACGCGCTACCAAAAGGTGGTAACGAGTTTTAAACCGGGCCAGCGATGGTGTTAGGAATTTCACTCCCTGCTCTCCAATCAGATTAGCATTACTTATTTAAGGGAAGTTTAAAAACTTCACATTACAGGAGGCATAGTGGGTTTGCGCCGTTCCCGATACCAGAAAATACCCAAAACCAGGCCGATAATAACAACGGTGGTCAACCCCGCAATCCGGATGATATTGGTAACAAACAAGGTATACTGACCCTCCACCGGGTCGTAGTGATAACATGTCAACAAAAACTGGTCAACGGGTGTACCAATCTGGTTCGCGGACGCTTCCACCAGAGCCAGTCGTAAATCCAGGGGGGGATATTTGATCCCGTATAGATATTTGGAAATCCGACCCTGAGGGGTTACCACCATAATGCCGCTGGGATGTACATACTCGTCAATTTTGGGGTCGTAAGTGTAACGGAACCCCACTATATCAGCCAGTTTTTTTATCGACTCCTCGTTGCCGACCAAAAAATTCCATCCCCGCTCGCCCCGACCGGACCCCTCGGCCTCATTGGCCATAGAACGACCATAAGCCATCACCGTCACGCGGCGTTTGGTTTCGGCAATTTCTGGCGTTTCGTCAGGGTCAATGCCAACAATCACCACCGCAAAATCTTCACCAGCAGAAAAATATTCCAACTCTTGCAAACTTTCAAACAACCCATTCCGCACCAGCGAGCACAACATGGGACATTCGTAATAGCCCAGGGACAGGATAACCGGCTTGTCGCCAAAATAGTCGCCCAACCGAACAACCTGGCCGGTGGAGTCGGTAAATTGCAGATCCAGCGGTAGTTGGGCATCCAGGTTTTGTTCAAACCCCACCTTTTTGATGAGGTCCTGGGGCAAATCGCCCTGAGCGAAAACCGGAGTGGCTCCGACCATCGGAATGGCTCCGGCCAACAAACCTATTAAAATAAGTAAATTGCCAACACGCAATCTTGTTCTAGACATCTTTCTAAAAACTATCCGAGCTTCGCTGAGAAGTCTTCAATTTCTCCCTCTGCGTATCTCTGTGCGTTCTCCGTGGAATTCTGTGACTTGAATCTTAATCTTACCGATTTTTTGTTACAACTAACTCCATAGCCCGACCAATTGGAATCCGGGCAATGCCGGCCTCCTTATCCACCCAACCATAGGTATTGAGCATCATCTCTTCTTTGGCCCTCAAGGCCTTTAATTGTTCTTCAGCCGAGGTTGTCTGATCAATGGGATTGGGTTGCAGACGAGGCTCCGGCGGCGCTACAATGGCTGGCGGCTGATTTCCCTGCTGGGCCGCAGTGCGGTTATCCAACGAGGTCAATAACCACCAAATCAGCCCCATTGCCGCCACAATTAACATCAGCAACCCAACGCCAAAAATAGCAACCGAACGGACATTAATATCTTTCGGCTCATAACTCACCTCAAGATTTTTGAACTTATTGTTGGGATGGGTATCACTCATGAACGGTTACCTCCTGGTGATGAACGGGGGCTGTCTCAAAGCGAGGATCGTGCAACGGCAGCAGCGATTTTCGCTTTAAGTGCCAGGTAAAGAACGCCACCCACAAACCACCCAGCGCAATAGGGATAACAAGATCGAGCCAGTGGATCGACAAAGCCGGTCGCAGGGAAGGTATGGTCAACCAGAACAGGTCGACAAAACGCATCAGGATAATGAGCGCGGCAATAGCAGCCAGCGCCTCCGCCCGGCGCTTGACCGCGCGGGCCAGTAACACGGCAAAGGGCAAGGCAAAGTGGAAAATTATCAGCGCCAGGCCAACATACTGCCAGCCGCCCTGCGTCCGAACGATATACCAGGTAATTTCCTCCGGTAAATTCGCCGACCAGATAATGAGATATTGCGAATAAACAATGTAAGCCCAAAAGGCTACAAAAACCAGCAAGAAGTTACCCAGATCATTAAAGATGGCAATCGTGGCCCGCCCGGCCAGGGGTTGCCGGTTACGGAACAAATAGAGCGCAACAATGGCAAAGGCAACGGCCACCAGCATCTGCCCGGCAATAAACAATACCCCGTAAATTGACGAGAACCACGCCGGCTCAAGTGACATCATCCAATCAAACGCGGCAAAGGTAGAAGTCAGCACAATCAGAATGAGACCCGGCGGGCTGATATTGGCCATCCGCGTTTTGAGGCCGGGATCCCCGGTTTCATCTTGTCGACCCGACCACCGGTTGAGCAGGTAAGCCAGGCCAATCCAGATAACAAAGTAGAGGACTGTTCGTCCAATGAAAAAGGGCGCGTTCAAATAACCGGCCTTGTGCTGTAATAGTTCAGAGTGAGCCACCTCTTCGGCATGGGTCCAGGGAAACAACGCCTGCATTCCAAACAGAATGGGAATAAACAACAAGGCCAGCAGCGGCAGGGTCATGGCGCCGGCTTCCAAAAAGCGGCGGATGGTAAAACTCCAGTTACCGCCGACAACGTGGTGGAGCGTCACCCCGGCCAGACAACCCAGGGCCAGGTGGACCCAAAACAGGTAACCCACCAGGTAAGATTGGAAAAATATGTCGCCGCCGGTAAACGCGCCAATCATCACCACGATCAGGCCGACCGCGCCCACCACCAGGGCGCTGTTTTGCATTCGGTTCAAGAAGGAGTTTAATGGTTGCATATCACTTCTCGTAAGGAGGGTATAAAAACGTATTGCGTAAAACGTATCGAGAAGGTTTTGGCGTTTTACCGTTTACGTTTGATCACTCCAATTTAGACTTTTCCGTTTCCGGTAATTCCTCTACCGGCGTATTTTGGCTCAGTTGCAAGGCCCGGAGATAGGCCACAATGGCCCAGCGGTCCTGGGGATCGAGGCGGGCCTTATAATTGTACATCCGGCCAAAGCCATTGGTTATCACATCGTAAAAGTAACCGTCGGGCTGTTCCCGCAACCGTTCAATGTGGAACGAGGGGGGCGGCGGGAAACCGCGTTGCGCAATTATGCCGTTGCCATAGCCGGCGCGGTCGTGGCACGGCGCGCAATAGATATTGTAACGTTCCTGGCCGCGGGCCATTAATGCGTCGGTGACAGGTATCGGGATGGTATTCACAAATTCGTCGCCAATTTTGCCGGTGTAAAAGGATTCGTTCAACATGGCTGCCCCCCACTCGCCGCGAGGAATGGTATGGGCCGGAATTGACCGGGCCGCCATACCGTCGGCAAAAAACTGACTTTCTTCCAGCGCCTGGTATTTGGGTTGATTGCGCATGTGCAGCGGCACCAAATCACAGCCGGTCAAAAAAACGGTTAGCACCACCAGGGAAAATATGGTCAGAGTCAGGTTACTCTTGGTCATACGTAATCCTTAATTTTAGAATTCGGCGTAAAAAACTCGGCATACCATCGTCATCAGAATTTTCAGGGATTCCTCGGCCCTTCAATTTGGCTCAGGACGCTCTGTGGCCTCAAATCACATCATCAATCGTAAATCTTTTCCTTTGCAGCTTGTTCCAGTTCGGTCACCGCAGCGGGGGAAAGGCTCTGTAAAAACGCTTTGGTTTTAGTTTCTTCAAACTTCGGATCGGTGGCCATAATGCACAAGAAAAATCTATCCTGCGAAGCCCGCTCAAAACCCGGCGCATTGAACACCGGATGATAGGGCATGGGCAGTTTATTCAGGGCTAACATTCCCACAAGGCCCATCACCGCCGCCACCAATACGGCACCCTCAAAGGTAATCACCAGAAAGGCGGGCACACTATTAAGCGGGCGGCTACCCACATTAATGGGATAGGCAATCACCGAGGTGTAATATTGCAGCATGTACCCGGCCAAACCACCCAAAACAGCCCCCAACAACACAATATACGGCAGCCAATTACGTTGTTTGTCCAACGTCAGCGCCTCCGACAAACCATGCACCGGAAAAGGTGAGTAAGCATCAACTTGCCGATACCCCGCCGCCGTTGTTTTTTGGGCGGCTGCCAGCAGTTCATTGGCTTCTTCAAATTCGGCAATAATGCCAAACAACTCACGTTCTTGGATGTGTTTGCTCATGCCTCCGCTCCCGCCTGATGTTCCTGGTTATCGTGCAGGAACTCACGCATTTCAAAAATTGAGATCATAGGCAATGTCCTCACAAACAAAAATAGCAGCACCAGAAACAAACCCATCGAACCAAACATAATCCCCCAATCCCATTGGGCGGGAATGAACATTCCCCACGCCGAGGGCATATAATCGCGGGTGAGGCTGATAATCACAATCATGAATCGTTCCAGCCACATTCCCGTATTGATGATGAGTGAAATAACAAAGAGCAGCGCCAGATTGCTCCTGACTTTTTTGAACCACAACAGTTGAATAGCAACGGCGTTGCAGAAAACCAAGAGGTAAACCATTGGAGCATACGGCCCCAGAAAACGATTCTGGAGCATAAAAATTTCGTACTGGCTGCCGCTGTACCAACCGACGAAGGCTTCGATGAGGTAGCCATACACCACCACCAGACCGGTAGCCAACAGCATCTTGGCCATCAGATCAAAATGGCGCAACGTAATAAAGTCTTCCAGTTTGTAGATTTTGCGAATGGGGATCAGCAGGGTTACCACCATAGCAAAACCAGAGAAAATCGCACCCGCCACAAAATAAGGCGGGAACACGGTGGTATGCCAGCCCGGCATAATGGAGATAGCAAAATCGAAACTGATCACCGTATGGACCGATACAACCAAGGGTGTGGCAATGGCCGCCAGCAACAAATAAAGTGAATTGAAACGGTGCCAGTGCCGGGCCGACCCGCGCCAGCCCATGGCCAGCATGCCGTAAATATACTTGAGTGGTTTGAAGGTAGTCTTATCACGCAAGGTGGCCAGGTCGGGGATCAAACCGACAAACCAAAACACCATCGAGGCGGTGGCATAGGCGGTAATGGCAAACACGTCCCAGGCCAACGGGCTGCGGAACTGCGGCCACAGGCCAAAGGTGTTGGGGTAAGGCATAATCCAGTACATGATCCACGGACGGCCCAGATGCAAAATAGGGAACAAACCCGCCGCCGCCACGGCAAACAGGGTCATAGCCTCGGCAAAACGGTTGATGGACGTGCGCCACTGCTGCCGGAACAAGAGCAAGATGGCCGAAATGAGCGTACCCGCGTGTCCAATTCCAATCCACCACACCAACATAACAATGGCAAACCCCCAACCGACCGGGATATTGATTTTCCAAATACCAACGCCATAGATAAACAACACCCCAATGGTAATCAGGTAAACGGTGAATAAAATACCCCCCAGCCCAAAACCGATAAACCAACCCAACGGCGTGCGCAGGGTCAGGAGAGACTCGCTGATCTTATCGGTCACTGATCGGTAGGTATACCCCGGTTGTAGTAATGGGATTTCCTGAACTTGTCCAGGTTTTTCAGCATGTCCAAGTTGCATGAGTTACTCCCCTGAGCCTAAATTCTATAGGCCAATGCATTTACCAACGTCCATAATGTACCCTTGTCGCATCGAAACGGTCGTGCTTACTATGAGGCGGCGGTTCCTGGGCCGGATGCCCTACAGCTACCAGGGCGGGAATACGGATAGTCTGAAAAGATAACTTTGTGGCTTCCCCCCAAAACCAGCGATTCCATCTACCAAGTACTCTCTGGATAACACCTCTATTATCGCGCGGAATGCCCAACGCGTTAAGAAGCATTTTCTCGCAGCGGTCCCACAAAACATCGCCAGGACATCCCAGCCAGGTAGCCCCCAGCCCGAGAGCTGTGGCCGCTAACACCATATTTTCTGTAGCCGCGCTAATATCCATCAGCCAGGTCCGCGAGACATCGGGCAAACCGCATACAGCAATCAATACAGGAGCCTTCTCAAGGTAAGGATGAACCCGCAGAATGCCCGCCAATTGCTTTTGTAGTTCTTTATCGCGGATAACCACAAAATGCCAGGGACGTCTATCGAGCCGGTTTGGGGCGCACATGGCCATCTCCAGCAATGTTTCAACTTGCTCTGGACTGACATCCTCATCGGTGAACTGGCGGATCGTCCGTCGCTTGCGCATCATGTCAAGCATGCTCTCACCCTTATGAGCTAATTCCTGGGGTGTCCCTTTGGGCATTGATGTTTCTAATAACTCCATTCTTAACTTTTCCTCTCGGCTAATAAAACTAGCCCTACCGACAAAAATATAACGAGAATTTCTCAATGTTTTTAATCAAACTGCCAGACACATGCCAATTTGGTTTCCCCTCAACGCCTCTTTCTTTCCGGCTACACTTCCAATTTTTGATTCGGATTTCTCAACCTGACCAGATACGATGTGCGTGGACGCGTATTCAACTCGGTCAGGATACCATAATTGTGCGGTTCGGCTTTGGCCTGCGATACCTGGCTGTTGGGATTGTTGATGTCGCCAAACACAATGGCATCGGTAGGACACGCTGCCTGGCATGCTGTCACCACCTCGCCGTCCGCAATCCGACGACCTTCCTTTTTGGCCTCAATACGAGCACGGCTGATGCGCTGCACGCAAAACGTACATTTCTCCATCACGCCCCGCGTACGCACCGTTACATCGGGGTTGCGCTGCATTTTGAGTGTTTCGATTTCCTGGTCGGAGTATTGCAGGAAATTGTAGCGCCGCACCTTGTAAGGGCAATTGTTGGAACAGTACCGCGTGCCGATACAACGGTTGTAAACCATCACGTTCAAGCCTTCGTGGTCGTGAACCGTGGCCCCTACCGGACAGACCACCTCACAGGGGGCCTGCTCGCAGTGCTGGCACATCACGGGTTGGTGGTACGTCTTTGGGTCGTCGAGATTGCCCTTAAAATAGGCGTCCACCCGAATCCAATGCATCTCGCGTCCATTGACAACCTGTTCTTTACCCACAATGGGGATGTTGTTTTCGGCCTGACATGCCGTAACACAGGCATTACAGCCGTTACACACATTCAGGTCGACCACCATCCCCCAGGCATAACTGGAATAATCATACTGCGGCATCAGCGAGATTTCGGGCAATTCGTGGACCATCTGCTGGGGAAAATCAGGCGTTTCCTCAAATTGCCCAATGGTGCCGGCCCACACCAGAGCGCGATCTTCCATATTGAAGTGGTTTTGCGTGGTTGCCAACCGGTACTGCTCACCGGTTTTGTCGACCTTCAAACCAGACCCAGCCCACAATGCATCCGTGGTGCGAAGAAGATAGGCGTTTACCCCCACATCCTGGCCGACCCGCCCGGTTTGGGTACGGCCATAACCAAGATGAAGCGTGATGGTATCGTTGGCCTGGCCCGGCATTACCCACACCGGCGCCTCCACCAACCGGCCCTTAAAATCGAGCGTTACCACGTCTTCGGTGGTGAGGCTCAATTTTTCAGCAGTAGCCGGACTCACCAAAGCCACGTTGTCCCACGTAAGCTTGGTCAGCGGCTTGGGTAATTCTTGCAACCAACCGTTATTGGCAAAACGACCATCCCAGACGGTGGGATCAGGCCGGAAAGTAATCTCCAAATCACTGCTACCGGTTTCAACCGCGGCCACAGTTGCCCGTACGGCGGCAATATCAACGGCAACCGTCGCCAGCGGCAGGGCTGAGTCCGTAATCAGGCCGTCGTGGCGGCCTTGTTTCCAAAACGATTCAAAGTCATCCTGCTCCTGGCCGGCCCAATAATCCCGCACAAGATCGTAGTTGGTCAGGTCGGGCTGGCCCAAGATTGTGGCCAGCAGTTGGCAGGGGGAGGCGCTGGCATCAGACAATGGCTCAATCAGGGGCTGCATCAACGTAACCGTACCGTCAAAGGCCAGGGCATCGCCCCAGGACTCCAGATAATGCCGAGCGGGAAGATGCCACTGGCACAGGTTAGAAGTTTCATCCTGATGCAGGCCCAGACGAACCGTAAAGCCGACCTTATTCAAGGCATCGGCAAAATTGAGGTCAACCGGGGTATTATAAACCGGGTTCGCCTCGATGATAATGAGCGCGTCGACCAACCCGGCATCAATGTCGGCCAGCAACTCCTGCAACGATTCAAGTTGGCTCACGGGGTTGGCCTCAAGCGGCAGTGTGTAAACCACGGTTTGGCCCGCATTACCCAACGCATGGTTAATAGCGTGAACCAGCGCATGCACCGCGGGTGGTTGACTGTTGCCAGCCACCACCAGGCTGCTGCCGGCGTGGGCTTTCAAATCCTCGGCCACGGCAGAGACCCATTGATCAGGAATGTCGCTGAGCTTGCCCTCCGGCACACTCACGTCAAGCCCAAGGGCAGCAGCCAACAATTGCGCCAGACCAAGCATCTGGGCAGGTCGCACCGGCAGATGGTGGTCGGCCATAGCGCCGGTAATGGTGGGAGTACTTTCCGCCATGTACAGACGATTCATCCCGGCTTCACCGGCACGAACCCGACGCTTCTGGCTAAAATCGTGGGCATAACGCACCCCGGCGCCAGGGTCTGAGAAAAAATCGTCATCCAGCGAGAGAATCACGTCCGCCTGGCCAAAACGATAAACCACATTGACATCCCGGCCAAAGGCAATTAGCGCACCCTGGCGGGCGTTATCACGATTGATCGGCTCGTATTGGTGCCATCTGGCCTGGGGGAATCTATCCAGCACTGTCTGCAACTGGTCCGCCAGCGAGGGTGAGGTAATGGTTTCGGTCAGAATACGCAAGCCCACCTTCCTGTTCGCCAGTCGGGCGTTCAGGCTGGATAAGAAATTGGTCCAGGAACTCACCACTCCATTCTGGATTATATTCTGCGAACGGTCGGGGTCGTACAGGTCTAACACCGTAGCCTGAGCAATTGCGCTGGTCGCGCCCAGGCTGGCCGGGTGTTCAGGGTTGCCTTCCAGTTTGGTGGGCCGGCCTTGATGGCTTTCGGCCAGCAAACCCATCGCCACTCCACCAAGCGTCATAGCCGTGGCAAAAAATAAAGGCTTACCCCCGGGAATAACGTCTTCGGGCTGCTCCACATAAGGCACAATTTTTTCGGGATCAACTCCGGTGCAAGCAGTTAGCCCGCCCAGCGCCAGCGAAGCGCCCATCAGTTTTAAGAAGTTACGGCGACTCACCGGATTGAACCACTGGTCGGCTCCCTGGGGAAATTCGTGCTGCAAAAAATCTTGAAACGCTTCGGTTTCGGCAATTTCTTCCAAACTGCGCCAATATTTTTGGCCCGTCATTCCGGCCATGCGCTCTCGAATGGTGGGGATATCGAAATTCTTTCTCATGAGCATCCTTACCTGTGGCAGATCGAACAGTTATCTAGCCTGCCGGTTTCGATATTGTATTCTTTGACCAGTAACGTACCCACGGCCAACTGGTTTTCGGGTTCATACCCCATAGCCAACACTTCTTCTCTGGGCCGGATGAATTTTTCGGGGGCACGGTGGCATTCCACGCACCACTCCATAAACATAGGTTTGGCTTTATAGGCAAGCGGCATCTGATCGACCCGCCCGTGGCAAGTTTCGCAAGCTACCCCTTTGTTCAGGTGAATACTATGATTAAAATAGACAAAATCCGACAAATTATGCACGCGGGTCCATTTGAGGGGTAAACCTGTACTGTAACTGGTACGCACCGGAGCCAACATCTCCGCTTCGGGATGAATTTGGGAGTGGCAAGTCATACAGGTCTGCGTGGGGGGGATACCCGCAAAGGCTGCATCTTCAACCGAGGTATGGCAGTAGCGGCAATCAATACCCAAGTCGGTCACGTGATGCTGGTGACTAAAGGGAACCGGCTGTTCACGGGCCATGTTCACCTGAGTCATATAGGGCGATTTGACAAAGAAGTACCAACCTACGGCAAGACCTGTGGCTATCAACACCATCGCCAAAATTGAAACCCTGGCAATAGTGTTCATACCGGGATGGAAGGTTTGATTCATAGGTTTACCTAATGTCGTTCCTTAAAGAGTATTTAATTTATGTTAACTCAAAACTGCTGAATGTTGGCGGGGTAAAAATCAGCCCGAAGTCAGTAGCGGCGTTTCGCAATGGGGACACAACTACTAATTCAGGCTACTATTGATCGGCTGGCCAGCTTCATTATATGCCCGTTATAACCAAAAATCATTCTAGGCTTTTAAGATGAAATCCACATTAAAAACGTAAGTTTGAGAACGAGAAAAAAGGCAAAGGCGCTGAGACCATTTTAGTCTCATTGCGCCTTTGCCTTGACTTTATGCCATTGGGCCGATTTTGGCCTTAATCGTCAAACCGTCGGCGACCAATGTGCTCCATAAATTCAGCCCGGGTCTTGGGATCATCCTTGAAGATACCGCGAACGGCGCTGGTAACCATGCTAGCATTGGCCTTTTTTACCCCGCGCATCATACTGCACATGTGCACACCTTCGGCGACCACGGCCACACCCTGCGGGTTGATAACTTCGTTGATGAAGTCGGCAATCTGCTCGGTCATGCGTTCCTGCACTTGCAGCCGACGCGCAAACATATCCACAATCCGCGGGATTTTGCTCAGGCCAATCACCTTGCCGTTGGGAATGTAGGCCACGTGCACTTTGCCATAAAAAGGCAACATATGATGCTCGCACAGGCTGTAATAATCAATATCCTTGACAATGACCATCTCACTGTAATCAACGGTAAACAGGGCATCGTTAATCATCTTGACCGGGTCGGTATGGTAACCGGCCAGTAGTTCATCGTACATGCGGGCTACCCGATCTGGCGTGCGCTGCAAGCCCTCCCGGTCGGGGTTTTCACCCACATTAAGCAACAGGGTCCGGACCGATTCTTCAATCGCCGCTTTTTTCTCATCTTTCTCTGCAGGAGCCGTCCCGTTTGGGCTGATCTGGAATAACTCCTCCAATCGTTCTACATCCATAACAAAGGTTTCCATTTTTCTCTCCTGGAAATGAATTTTTTATGCTTTCAGACCTGTTTGGTCTCCGTTTAACCCAAATATTGCATCAACGCTTGCGACACCGTAGGCCGCAACCGCATGTGTTCCTTGTTTACATCAAAACCCCGGGCAATGTCGCGCAGGGTTTGGCCGGTTTCGGGATGACGATAATCAGGGGCAATCTCGGCCAAAGGGATGGCGACAAAGGGCCGCTCCACAACCTCCGGGTCGGGAATATGGCGGTTATCCAATTCGAGGATTTGTTGGTTAAAGAGCATAATGTCGATGTCAATGGTGCGGGGGCCGAATTTGTCCCCATTACGCGCCCGCCCCAATTCATTCTCTATCCAGCGGATGACCTCCCGCTTGAACACTTCCGGCGTTCGGTCGGTTTCGACCAGAGTGGCCGCATTTAGAAAATTGGGTTGATCCGTGACTCCCAAGGGTAGCGTTTCCCAAACCGGCGAAACCGCCACCAATCGGCTTGATTCAGCCAACATCGCCACCGCTTTGTTTAGATTTGCTTCCGGTTCGATATTTGACCCGAGTGAAAGAAACGCCAGATTGGGCATCATAATTTCCTTTCTTGATTTTTTCCGTGTTCAGGCCAGATTAGCTCACGCGTAAAAACGCTATCATCTTTATTTTCTATATAATTTCTGACACCTTGTGTCAGGAAAACAAACTTTTTAGCAATTTGCCTTAATTAAGACGCGGCCTCAAAACCATTTCTTACCCTGCCGGAATCAGGCTGCTGTTCAATACCGCACCAGCATTGGCTTGAGCGTAGGCAGCCAATACCCGCTTGCGAGCCAGCGCATGGTCTACAAGTGGCGCGGGATAATCTTGACCAATCACGCATCCGATTTCCTGCTGCACAGCGAGCGGCATTTCCCAGGGTGTGTGAATGAACTTTTGGGGCACCTCGGCCAGCTCCGGCACCCAACGACGGACAAACTCGCCCTCAGGATCAAATTTCTGGCCCTGCAATACCGGGTTAAAAATCCGAAAGTAAGGGGCGGCGTCGGTACCGGTACTGGCGGACCACTGCCAGCCCCCATTGTTGGCCGCCGGGTCGCCATCTACCAGGTGTTGCATAAACCAGCGTTCGCCCCAACGCCAATCAATGAGTAAATCCTTAACCAAAAACGAGGCCACAATCATCCGGGCACGGTTGTGAATCCAGCCGGTTTGAACCAGTTGCCGCATAGCCGCATCGACCACCGGGTATCCTGTGCGACCCTCCTGCCAGGCGGCAAAGTCGGTCTCATCATTTAACCAAGGGATACGGTCATATTCTGGCCGAAAGCTGCGACGACGTACCTGAGGAAAGTGATAGAGTATTGAGATATAAAACTCACGCCAGATAAGTTCATTGAGCCAGGTTTCGATAGCCTTGCGCTCCTGGACACTGACTGCCATGTCAATAGCCTCGCGGGCAGCTACCACCGCCTGCCGGGTAGAAAGCATGCCAAATCGCAGGTAAGGCGAGAGTTGCGATGTGCCATCAAAATCCAGCCGATTACGCTGCTCCACGTAATTAGCAAGGCGTTGCCCGGCAAACCTGGCCAACCGACGTTGGGCTTCCGCTTCACCTGCCGGAAAGGGGACCTTCAACGATAACGGTGGGTCCACAGGAATGGCTTCACCTGGCAAATGAGACGGCGTTAAAATACGTTCCGGCGCCGGCAGTAAGTCGGCAGCTTGTGGCAACGGCAAAGCTCTCCAGGCCCGGCTGAAGGGCGTAAACATAGTATAGGGTGTGCCATTTGCCTTCAAAACTACATTGGGATGACAAACTGTAAGCCCCCCCTGCAGAAGCAACGGTAATGTGGCGGTAATGTTTTGATCTCGACACCGGGCATAGGGCGAAAAGTCGGCTTCGGCAAAAATGATATTGCTGCCGCTTTGGGCCAACAGGCGAGATAATTCTTGTTTCGGTTCTCCGCGCCGGATGATCAGGCGGCTCCCTCGCGCCTGCAAATCTGCGTCTAACCAGCGAAGTCCCTCTAACACAAATGCTAACCGCTTGGGAGCCACGTAAGGCGAACGGAGCAAAGCCGGATCGAAAATGAATACAGGAACGATCTGGTCGGCACAGGTTAAAGCCTGGGTGAGGGCCTGGTTGTCGGACAAACGTAAATCCCGACGGATCCACCAGATGGCGGTGTTCATATTGTCCTCCAGATCATTGCCATATTCACTATCATTTATCTTATCATCCGTTCAAAGAAAGGGGGGCTACCCTCTTGAGCAGCCCCCCTTGATTTTGATATTGCTAACCTGCTTAGTGATTATTTGCTGGCTACGGTGCGGAAGCGCAAGACACCGAACCCACCCAGAGCTAAGATCAGGCCCAGGGCCAGGATAACGGGCAGCCAATTGCTGGTTGTGCTCTCGCCACCAGTCTCGGGCAGAGCAGCCGGAGCATCCGCAGGCGGGATCAACACTGCATCAATCACATGAATCACGCCGTTGGAGGTCTCGATGTCGGTGATAATAACTTGCGCATCGTTGACAAACACATTGCCGTTCTCAACTTTAATGCTAACGGGCTTACCCAGAACGGTGTCAGCCGAGCTGAGCTGAACTACATCGGCAGCCATCACTTTGCCAGATACCACATGGTAGAGCAATACATCGGTGAGGGCCGGAACATCGGCCAGCAGAGCTTCAATGGTGCCATCGGGCAATTTATTAAAAGCATCATCGGTGGGGGCAAAAACGGTGAAAGGCCCCTCGCCTTTAAGCGTTTCAATCAGGCCAGCTTCGGTCAGAGCCGTGGCCAGGGTGGTAAAGCGACCATCGGCAACGGCGGTGTCAACAATGTCCATTTGAGCCTGAGCCGCAAAAGCGGATGTTACCATTGTGCCAAACAAGACTACGACTAACAACATACCAACTACTTTTGAGAATTTGTTAAACATTTTAGTTTCCTCCTGACTAATTTTGTTAATTAAATTTGCAACTATGCTTTTGAAGGTTTGATATTTTTTGTTTGTTACTTTTTTGGGAATTAGGGTTTGTAAAAATTGATTTACAACTTAGAGATTATTGGATCAATATTTTGTTTTGATGTACCTCCTTTTGATTAATATTTTGTTCAGTATTTGTATATATTTTATACATATTTTATTAAAACAACATTAATAAAATACGTCAATTTTGTACAATATCTAAACAATATAAGAACAGGCCCTTCATCGGGGCGTCCCTGTTGGGCCAGTTATCGGGCCGTTTCGGACATCGGTCAGTTTTGATAGTCGGCCAAATCGGTACCCTTATCGGTTTTATATTTCTGGGATTCGCCAATGCCTTGGGGATGCTGTTTCTGGCCCGCGTCGTTGATGGTATCTCCGGGGCCAATATCGCCACAGATCAAGCCGCCATCGCCGATAGTACCACACCCAAAACGCACACGCAGGGATTGGATTTGGTTGGGGCGACTTTTGGACTTGTCCGCACTTGGCGTTTAATTCAGGTGAGACCTGGCAAAGGCACGAATTTCCTCTTTATCGTCAATGACCCGGTTGAGTTTGCCATCTTGCATCTGGATGACCTTGTCGGTGTACTCGACCATGCGCAGGTCGTGCGTTACCATAATCCCGGCCAGGTTGCGGGAATGGATGAGGCTGGCAAAGGTTTCGACCACCTGATAGGCGCGCTCGGTATCCAAGTTGGCGGTGGGTTCGTCGGCCAGGACGATATCGGGATTGTGGATAAGGGCGCGGGCAATGGCTACGCGCTGTTGCTGTCCCCCGGAAAGTTGCGAGGGCAGGTTTTTGAGCCGGTCACCCAGGCCAAGCTGTACCAGCAACTCTTCGGCAAATTCTTTACCAGGCCGATCGTACTTATTGTTCAAGCGCAGCATCAGTTCTACATTTTCCTGCACGTTCAGGTAAGGTACCAGATTATTGGTTTGAAAAGTGAAGCCGATCTTTTGGCGGCGAAACTCGGCGCGCTCTTTTTCCTTCATGCGGCCCAACTCGTAGCCATCAATCATAATACTGCCCTGGGTGGGGCTTAACAAACCGGCCAGCATGGCCAGCATGGTGGTTTTGCCTGAGCCACTGGGGCCAACCAGAGCGACAAATTGGCCTTTTTCCACCCCCAGGCTAACGTTGTCCACAGCCCTGATGATATTGTTATCAACTGTATAGGTTTTGAGCACAGAGGTTGTTTGCAATGCGATTGTCATATTTTTACTCCTGAGCCTTATGAGGCCAATCCTAACGCCGTGAGCGGCTCAACTTTCAACATAATTCTCAATGATACCAGTCCACCCAGGGGGCCGATAAGCATGATAGAGATGATACTGGTCAGTACCGCGTCTTTGGTAAAAACAATGGGCACGGTTGCCGGAAAGCTCAACGATAACAGCAGCGTCCCCACCACCCCAATGGTTATTCCCAATATGGTCACCAGAACAATTTGCAATAAAAAAGAAATCGCAATGGTCGCGCTAGACGCGCCAATGGCTTTGAGCATGCCAATCTGGGCCACCTTCTGCAGGGTTTGGATCTGGAAAAAGCCGCCCAGCACCAATATCCCAATGAGCAAACTAAAGAAGCGTTGCGTGTTGAGCGTGCTCTGCTGGGGGCCATAACCAGGAGTGTTCTCATAGGCAGTTTTGCGATCCACAACCTCGACCTTTTTTACTTGATTTTCCAGGCGGCCGGCCATCGCTTGCCACTCCGCCGGGTTATCCAACTTGACCGCAATGATGTTGTAGGTAAATCCTTCCCCGCCGTTGACCGCCCCCTTGGGGCGAACCCGGTCCCAGGTGAGATAGGGCAGGATCACCGATGGTTGGATGGAATACTGGCGGCCATCGGTAATACCGACCACTTCGAGGGGATAAAGCTCTTCTTTGGTGTTCTGTGTT
Source organism: Anaerolineae bacterium (assembly GCA_016926805.1). Lineage (GTDB taxonomy): Bacteria > Chloroflexota > Anaerolineae > 4572-78 > J111 > JAFGNV01. The sequence goes on along the minus strand of JAFGNV010000040.1, from coordinate 18,655 downwards.
GATTTGAGAACGATGGTATCGCCAACTTGCAGGTTGGTACGCACGGCCACATTTTTGTCAATGATGGCCCCTTTTTCCTGCTTACCCCGCAAGCCACGGCCCTGGTAAGCTGGCGGCTCACCGGGTTTGCCCGGCTCAACGCCAATGAGCGACACTTTCAACGGCTCCCGGCCGTTTTCAAATACCAACGAGGCGTTGCTAAAGGCAATGGCTCCGGCGTCGGTCACGCCCTCTACCCGCTTAACTTCGGCCAGTTTCGAACGGTCAAACTGGCTGGACGGGATGAGCAGGCTGACATTTTCTTGATACACAATCAACTCACCGTTCAGTTTCTCCAGGTATTCTTTATTGCCATTTCCTAAACCCACCGCCAGCCCGGCAATAAACAGCACCAAGATGGTAATTAAGGCAATAACCAGACTTACCAAAAAGAAACGGCCCCGGGTGCGCCAAATTTCCTTAAAAGCTAAAAATAAAAACAGCGGCAATTTTGGTCTTTTGAAATTCATCCCCCAGATCAGAGGAGACGATGCTTGTTGTTCAGCGTACATAATTTCTCTCCACATCAGGTTTTTGGTTAAGCAGTTGTTGAATCCTCTATCCCCGGTAAACAGACAGGATAATGGCGGCCATGCTTTTGGATTGGCGGTGGAAATCCACCATCTCACGGCGTGAGGCGTTCGCCCGAAATTCACATCGGTATTTCATACCAGCAAATCTCTTAAAGCGGCTTCTGCATCTGGAAATTGAAAACGGAAGCCAAGTTCTTGTAATCGCTGCGGCACGGCTCGCTGGCCGGTGAGCAACACCGTTGACATTTCACCAAAGAGCAATTTCAGCAAAAAGGCGGGAACGGGCAACATGGCCGGCCGGGCCATAATCCGGCCCAGCACCCGAACAAAGTCGGCATTAGACAGGGGGTTAGGGGTGGTCAGATTAAAGACACCTGTCGCCTGGTCATGGTCGATGAGAAAACGAATGGCCGCCACCTCGTCGGCCAGGTGAATCCAGGGTAGCCACTGTTGGCCACTGCCAATGCGCCCACCCATAAATAATTTAAACTGCCATACCATCGGCGGCAGCGCGCCGGCAGCGAGGCTGAGGACCGCCCCACTGCGAATGATGGCCCGCCGGACACCCCAATCTTCCACCGGGGCCGTTGAAGCTTCCCATTCGACACAGAGTTTGGCCAAAAAATCAGCGCCGGGCGGGGCCTGTTCCGTGATTTCGGTGTTCCCCTGCGGGCCGTAGTAACCCACCGCCGACGATTGGATAATCACCCCGGGTTTAGGTTCGGCCATTTGCGCCGCCTGCGCCACGGCTCGACCGGCATTCAGCCGGCTGTCGCGAATGCGTTGTTTGCGGGCCTCGGTCCAACGGCCAGCGGCCAGGTTTTCTCCGGCCAGGTTGACGATCGCCCCGGCGCCATTGGCCAGATGGCCCCAACCCTCAGCTGTGCGGCCATCCCAACCAATGGCTTTGGCCCCAACGGGTAAATTGTCTGCTTTGCCCGGATTACGGGTCAATACCACCACTTCGTGACCATCAGCCATCAGGCTACGGGTCAGGGCTTGACCGATTAAACCGGTGCCGCCGGTAATAATTACACGCATCATATCTCGTCCTATCTGGTCAGGTTTAATAATTGTTATTCTTGACAAACTGGGCCAACCAGGTGGTAATAATTTCGCCTCGCTCATCCAAATGGGTTTTGATGGCCTGATGATAAACGCGGAGATAACGAGACAGCAGTTCTTCTGGCAAGGCATAATGACGAATCAGCTGCTCTAACCAGGCCAGGTCTTCATTCAAATAATTCATATCACCCAATCTCAACCCTGCCACAATGTATTTGGCCAGATAGCCATTCGCGTAAGGCAAAAAATCCAAAAGACCATTTGAGTTACGCAACTCCTCCCACACTTTCGCTTCAACCAAACCCCGCTGGAGCTGATAATGGGCCAGGGCTGGCGGATACGATCCTTCAACCGGTTTTGCTTCAACCACCGGTGATAACGGTCGGGACGCGGTGAGCCACTGTTCTATCTGAGCCGGGACTTGCGGCAACTGCTCGCCCAAAAAATGGCCCGGAATCCGGAAGCGTAAATCAGGGACGCGATTAAAAATGAGGCCCCCAAAAGCCAGCGGAACTCGCGCTTTTTGAAAAACCTGGCTCATGTCCAATAACGTCGCGGCCGTGGGTAGATGCTGGGCAGCCATAATTACCAGGTGCGGCTTGGTCGAATTGATTGTGGCCTCAATACGCAGAGTGGGCACGTTAGCTCCCAGGTACAGCACATTCCAACCACGGCGTCGCAGCAAGAGGGTTAGCAAGAGCGGGCTAAAAATGTGTTCCTCTTCGGGCGGGCAGCCAGTCACAATCCGGCCCGGACGCGTCGGCGGCGGCGTGGTAGCCAGTAAGGTTTCCAGGCGACGCATGGCCAGCTCAGAAATGAAGTGTTCTTGCTGCACGGTAGTCTCACCGCGATACCAGCCTTCGCCCACTTCGGCCAACCCTTTCTGGAGCACATCAAAACAAACGGCCTCCACCGGATACATAGCAAACGCCTGGCTTAACATTTGTTCCGCCCGGGCTTCGTCAAAAAGCATACCCGCCGAAATCCAGGCCTGCCGCAAATTTTTGAGAACATCGCCGCCTGGCGCAGATGTAATAGCCTCGGTCGGGCTGGGTTGGACCGCGGTCATCGCCAGCAAGGGATCCTGTCCTTCAGCCTCGAACCGCCGCCACAACTCGACGGCCCGGCTGATGCTCAACCCTTCGTCCTGACGCGCGACCAGCCATTTCAGGATGTCAATATCTCGCTGAGAATACAGCCGGTGGTGGCCGGCTGTTCGTTCTGGCTGGGGCATGCCATAGCGTCGCTCCCAGGCGCGCAGCGTGTCCGGTTTCAGGCCGGTTTCCCGGACGACAACTTTTAAATTAAAGGTTGGGGTTTCATTGGGGTTACGCACGATGTTTTCCTTTGCTGCTCATCAAAGCTTCTTTTCCGTTCCCCAATATACCATTTTTATACAATTTTTATCGAGTTTCATAATTTTTTCCCCTCCCTCAAAATCTCACCGTAAACCATCAAAGTTTCATTGAGTATACTCCCATTCTATCATGGAAATTATAATTTGTCAATATTTTGTTTATATTTTTCTGGAAAAAATATTGACAATACGCGCAACTTCTGCTATAATGGCCCCCAGATATGACAAACTTCAATAATCTGAGGCGCCGACTTGGTGGTGAGAACTGGACAATTTCATCTAAAACGGTATCATTAGGTGATAACTTCCCCCTCGTTCCTGGCCAGTCATAGATTTCAGAAAAGCATCAAGATTATCAACTAAAATAAAGCATTCAATCCGAGAAACTCTTGGTTTGAATTCGTATTATAACTTGTAGCGCTGTTTTTTTCTGGAGGAGGCTGATGACTTTACAAATACACGCCTGGGAACGCCCCCTACTGTCAATGGCCCAAGAAGCCTGGCGCATGGAGGGCCTTGCCTCGACCGGGTCGGTTCGAGACAAGGCCTCGTTAGACAAGGCCTTGTTAGAGATCGCTTACGCGCATAGCAAAACAATTACCGCTCATCACAGCCGCTCATTTTATCTAGCCTCCAGCCTGCTGCCCGTCGATAAGCAACGGGCCGTCCGGGCGCTGTATGCCTTCTGCCGCACCGTCGATGATCTGGTCGACCGGCCCACGGGAGACCCCCAAACCGCCCTGCTCACCTGGCGGAAGCAAGCCCTGGCGCCACATCCCCCCGCCGATGACCTGGTTGCCGTGGCCTGGGCCGACGCCCGGACACGCTACCAGATTCCGCCGGGATACAGCGAACAACTTCTGGACGGGGTGTCCCGCGATCTGGAGCAAACGCGCTATGACACGTTTGACGACCTGGTAACGTATGCCTACGGCGTAGCCTCAACCGTGGGCTTGATGAGCATGCACATCGTCGGCTTTTTGGACCCGGCGGCTATCCCCTACGCCATCAAACTGGGGGTGGCTCTCCAGTTAACCAACATCCTGCGTGATGTCAGGGAAGATTGGGGCCGGGGCCGGGTCTATCTTCCACAAGAGGAATTGGCCTTCTTTAGTGTAACCGAAGCTGACCTGGCCAAAGGTCGGGTAGACGATCGGTGGCGCACATTTATGCGCTTTCAAATTGCCCGTAATCGCCAACTGTATGATGAGTCTTGGCCCGGCATTGCCTTGTTGAACAAAGATAGCCGTTTTGCCATCGCCGCCGCTGCAGAACTCTACCGGGGTATTTTGGACGATATTGAGGCGCACGATTACGATGTTTTTAATCGCCGGGCGTATGTCAGCACCTGGGGTAAATTAGGCAAACTACCCGGCATCTGGTGGCGGAGCCGGCAATTATCCCCTCATCAACATCTCAACGCCGAATCCGCAATTCGGAATCCAGAATACGCAACATAGACGCTATCATTGAACTACATCAGGAAAAACCAGCGAGGGAAACACACCTATGAAACGCAACATCATTGTTATCGGTAGCGGGTTTGGCGGTCTGGGGGCCGCCATTCGCCTGGCGGCCCAGGGCCACCAGGTAGAGCTTTTTGAAAAGTTGGACAAATTGGGCGGTCGAGCTTATGTGTTCGAAATCAATGGCTTCAAGTTCGACTCCGGGCCAACGGTGATCACGGCCCCCTTTATGTTTGACGACATTTGGGCAGCGGCAGGTAAACGTCGCGAAGATTACTTTACCCTGGTTCAATGCAACCCCTTCTATCGCATCTTTAACCACGAAGGGCGTTATTTTGACTACAACGACAGCGAGGAATTCATTCTGAATCAGATTGAACGCTGGCATCCCCCCGACAAAGAAGGCTATCTGAAATTTATGCAAACTACCCGGCCTATTTTTGAAAAGGGTTTTGTGGAACTGGCCGACAAGCCCTTTCTATCGGTGTGGGACATGCTGCGGGTTACGCCTGATTTAATCAAAAAGCAATCGCACGTTAGTGCGTATAAATACGTATCCAAATTTGTGCAAAATGAATTCTTGCGCCGCGCCTTCTCCTTCCACCCGCTGCTCATCGGCGGCAACCCCTTTGATGCCTCCTCCATTTATGCCATGATTCACTACCTGGAGCGAGAGTGGGGCCTTCACTTTGCCATGGGCGGCACCGGCGCCATCATTGAGGCCATGGGCCGCCTGTTCACCGAAATCGGCGGCAAGATTCACCTGAACACCGAAGTCAAGGAAATTCTGGTGAACAACCGGCGCGTCACCGGCGTTCGCCTGGCCGATGGCAGGGTACAGCCCGCCGACGACATCGTTTCTAACGCCGACGTCGCTTTCACTTATCGTAACCTCATCCCCAAGCAATACCGGCGCAAGTATACCAATCGCAAAATCGAGCGAATGAAGTACAGCATGTCCTTATTTGTAATTTACTTTGGCACCAAACGCCGCTACACCGACACCAACCTGGTGCATCACAACATTATCCTCAGCAAGCGATACAAAAGCCTGCTGAACGATATTTTTAACCGCAAAAAACTGGCCGAGGATTTCTCGCTCTATGTGCATAATCCCACCCGCACCGACCCCTCGCTGGCGCCAGAGGGAGGGGAAACGTTTTACGCGCTTTCACCCGTGCCGCACCTGGCGGCCGACATCGACTGGACGACTGCGGCCAAACCCTATCGCGACACCATCATGCAATTTTTGGAAGACAACTACCTGCCCGATTTGCAGGCCAATATTGTGGCCGAGCACTACATCGACCCCTTGTATTTTCAGGGCACGCTCAACAGCTATCTGGGGTCGGCCTTCTCGGTGCAGCCTATTCTAACTCAATCCGCCTGGTTCAGGCCACACAATCGCTCCGAGGATTTTGACAATCTGTATTTTGTTGGGGCAGGAACCCACCCGGGCGCGGGATTACCCGGCGTGTTATCGTCGTCAAAAATTGCAGCGGATTTAATTGGAGCAGCATAAAGGCCAGAGCATGAGGCCTGGCGGCTTTCTAAAACCCGTTAGGTTTCTAAAAGCCGCCAGGTGTGGCTCTTCCGGGATTGTGTGGTATAATCGGTGATATGGATGAGCGACCGATTACGCCCAATGTTCAGGATACAGAAAAAGCCCTAGAAGCGGGTTTGCGCCCCACCGATTGGGACGGCTACTTTGGCCAGACCACGGTCAAGGAAAATATCCAAATTTTAATTGAAGCGGCCAAACAACGCGACGAGGCCCTGGACCACGTTCTACTGTACGGCCCGCCCGGTCTGGGCAAAACCACGCTGGCCACCATCATCGCCCGCCAGATGGGCGTCAATCTAAAAATCACCTCCGGCCCGGCCATCGAACGCGCGGGCGACCTGGCGGCTATTCTGACCAACTTGCGGCGGGGCGACCTGCTATTTATTGACGAGATTCACCGGCTGGGCCGAGCCGTGGAAGAAGTGCTGTATCCGGCGATGGAAGATTATGCCCTCGACATCGTCATCGGCAAAGGTCCCAGCGCGCGTAACATCCGACTCAAACTGCCGCCGTTCACCACCATGGGGGCCACCACCCGCTTAGACCTATTGGCCTCTCCGCTGCGCGACCGCTTTGGCGCGATTTTCCGCCTGGAGTTCTATTCCCCCCAAGAATTGCAGCAAATCGTCGGCCGTTCGGCGGCCATTTTAGCCGTTCCGATTCAGCCGGACGGCGCGTTTGAAATTGCCAAACGCTCGCGGGGCACGGCCCGCATTGCCAACCGCCTGCTCAAACGCGCCCGCGACTTTGCCCAGGTGCGGGCCGACGGCGTGATTACCAAAACCGTAGCCCAGGAGGCGCTGGAGTTGATGAATGTCGATCCCCTGGGCCTGGACGACCTGGACCGCAAAGTGCTGCACTCTATTATCGAGAAATTCGGGGGAGGGCCGGTGGGTCTGGAAACCATTGCCGCCAGTATCAGCGAAGAAAGCAGCACCATTATGGACGTGGTTGAACCTTACCTGTTACAGCTTGGTTTCCTGGCCCGCACCCCGCGCGGCCGCGTGGCCACGCCGCACGCTTACGCGCATTTGGGCCTGGCCGTGCCAGATCGGCCGGAGCAGCCGTCGTTGTTTTAACTGCCGCAAGTTCATAACTGTGGCTGTCGTTGCCGCGCAAAAGAGAGTATACCATTATGACTCTAACTCAAAGGGCCAACCTGGAAGAGATCACGGCCTCTGAAAATATAGAGGGACTAATCCTCAACCATAAACGCCGGTTGCAAAAACTCAATGAGTACATTGCTTTACATGGCGCAGATGTCGGCAGTTCGATGGAGATTGGAGATATCGAAGCGGCCATCGAAGAGCTAGAGGCAGAACTGGAGAGCCTTGAAAACGAGCCGCTGGCCGGAATCTCAGCCCAACCATTCCCCCCACAAACCACCTCAAAGGTGCCCGCCGGAACATTTCCCGGAGAAGTGATCATTAAACCCAAAGTGGTTATTACCCTGCGATACGATTTTGCGCGCCTATCAAACGATGCTCGCGCCGCCGCCATCAATACCCTGGCGGGCGTCATGGGCATCGCGCCCGACGAAATCGAGGTGATGGCCGTGCGCCAGGGCAGCATCGTTTTTGAGCTGCGGGTCCCCCTGGAGGCAATTATCCGGCTTCGCTCGCGCCTGGAAACCAACAGCGCCCAACTGCGCTTGCTCAAAGTTGAAGAAGTTGCCCTTGAAGATGAAAGGGGCCAAATGGAGGAATGGGTCACTGAAGACAGGCAGTTTAAAAGGGTAACGCCCGCCCCTATTCCCCCCGAAGATAACCGGGTTTTTTCCTTGCGAAATGACCGGCCTGCGCCGCCCCAGTTGCCGCCGTCTCCGCCCATCTCGGCGGAAAAAGCCAATAGACCCTGGGACTTCAAAACGATCATCCTGACTATATCGCTGGTTATCATTCTGTTGCTGTTGCTGGCAATTATGTGCCGGTCGAACCTGGGCCAGCTTATTCCGCTGGCCGATACAGGTCAAATTGGCCAGACTCTTGCTAATTTCTTAAATTTTGGCCGGTCCGATGAAGAAAAACCAACATCAACCTTTGTTTCGCATCAGAATCGTTTGCAGGTTAGGGTGGGCGAAGAGGTGATGATAAAAACATACCACACCAGCAAAAATAAACTGGGCGAGCTCGAGATTCTGGTCAATCGACAACCCCTTGGAGCCAGCGAAGCAGCCCCTCAACCAAACACTTTTCCCGACACCCTCGGCACGACCGAACTTGTTACCATAAAAGTTTTGGAGCCGACGGCGGATTACGTGGATGGTGTCTGTATTGGCGCTCTGTGCAACCAACTGGCCACGATGAGAGTTTTGACTACCAGCCAGCCTTTACTGGCCGATTCCGTTCAATCACAATATCCCAACACAACCTGGACGGTTTTTTTCCTGTGGACCGGCCACACCCCGGGGAGTTATGACCTGAGTTTGCAGGTAACCGATAACGCCCAACAGAAAGGCCCGAGGATTACCCAACGGATCGAGGTTAAATAAATTTGCCCCGTGAACGTCAGTCAATTTGATTATCATCTGCCGCCAGAACTCATTGCCCAAACCCCCCTCGAACCCCGTCACGCCTCGCGGTTGATGGTGGTCAATCGCCAGACGGGCGAAATAAGCCACCACCATTTTATCGATATGGTGAACCTGCTCCGGCCCGGCGACATTCTCATCGCCAATAACAGCCGGGTGATCCCCGCCCGTCTCCACGGTCGCAAATCGAGCGGGGGCAAAGTGGAAATTCTCTTGCTCAAAAAAATCGACAGGCTGCATTGGGAAGTGCTGGTGGGGGGCAAACGTTTGCGGCCCGGCACGGTTGTTGATATTGAGGTTCAAGCAAAAAGGCCGGGAAACAAAGAAACAGGGGGGCAAAATACTGAGGTTTCATCCCCCTTCCCTCCCACTTCACTTCGCCTGACCATCACAGAAAATCTGGGAGAAGCCCGCCGCATCACCAGATTTAACCAGTCGCCGGACAACTGGCTGGACAGGGTCGGTCAAACCCCGCTGCCGCCCTATATCCATACTCCGCTTGGCGACGCCGAACGTTACCAGACCATTTTCAGCCGGATAGACGGTTCCACCGCTGCGCCTACGGCGGGTCTTCACTTTACCCCCGAAATCCTGCTGGCTTTACGCGACCGGGGCATCACGTTAGATTACGTGACCCTGCACATTGGCCTGGACACCTTCAAACCGGTTACGGTTGAACAGGTAGAGGCCCACCCCATTCACCGCGAGTTCGCCAGCCTCACCGCCGACACGGCTGGTCGCATCAACCAGGCCAAACTGGTGGGCGGGCGGCTGGTCGCCGTGGGCACCACCGCTGCCCGCACCCTGGAAACCGCGGCCCTGCGTAGCGCCGGGCAGACCGGCTCGCTGCGAGAGGCTAGCAAACTTTCTCCAGAGACATGTCCGTGGAAAAGTGTCGTTGCTATTGAAGAGGAAACCGATTTATTTATCTACCCCGGTTACGCCTTCCGCGCCGTTGATGTGATGTTGACCAATTTTCACCTGCCCAGGTCTACCCTGCTCATGCTTGTCAGCGCCTTTGCCGGGCACGAGTTAATCTTGCGCGCTTATCAAGAAGCTATCGCTAAACGCTACCGTTTTTATTCCTTTGGCGATGCGATGTTGATTGAGTAATAATGACTAGTGTTTCGCGGCGTAAATAAACCTACAGTTAAGGATTGCCGATTATCAACGCTAAACGCCTATTGTGGTGCTAATCTACCGCGAAACACTTTGGCAGTTGGGCGTTGAAACTTGGTATTACTATGGGGCATTTACGCCCAACTGCACAGACTTTATCGGAAATAGGTGACCGTCACTCTGGTAAAGGTACTACAGCAAGCGCAACTCTCGAGCGCGGGCCACGGCCTGGGTTCGGCTGTTGACGCCGAGTTTGCTGTAAATATTGCTCAGATGCCATTTGACCGTGCCTATTGTCAGCACAAGTTCTTGGGCAATGTGCTGGTTAGACAGACCGGCGGCAATGAGACCCAATACCTCAAGTTCGCGGTCGCTGAGAGGCTCGATAAAGGGATGAAGACCGAAGGACGAAGGATGACGACTTTCCTGGCTGAAAACTGCCAGTAATCTACCGGCGTAATCGCTCAGGACTCCGCCTTTCTCTCGCGCCAGGGCCAGTAATTCTGCCATTACATCCCCCTCATCAATAAAGAGACGAATATAACCTTCCGGCTCGGCCAGGGTGAGAGCTTTTTCCAGGGCTACCAGTGATTTGGCCGGTTGGTTTTGAATTTGGTAAGCCAGGGCCTGGAGAAGCAAAATCTCCAGTTCGCATGCTGTGCGGCCCTTGTCCTCAGGAATCCGGCGCAAGGGAGCTAACAAAGTCAGCGCTTCATCGGCCTTGTTTTGGGCAATCAAGCAGCGGCACCGGGTCAATTGCTCAATTTGGCGCAGTTCGTCGGGATAACCGGCCGAGTCGTCGGCGTTATCGATATCCGGATCGGGTCGCGCTGTTTGCAGCCATCGGGTCGCCGCCGGCAGATCATTCCGGGCCAGCCAAAATCGTACCCGCCAGTCGACCAAGCGCACGCTCCAACTGGGCAGATTGTTGGTTTGGGCAAATGCTTCCGCCTTACCAATCATGGCAAAGGCGCCTTCGCGATCGCCCTGCGCCTGCTTCACCCGGGCCAGGGCGATATAGCCCCGCATCACGGCGAGGGAATCATTATGCTGCTGGCCCAGTTGAATCCCGTGTTGGAAATGCTCGGTCGCCGCGTCAAGCTCGTTCCACTGATACAACACCTCTCCCAGGCCCACGTGCGCTCGTCCCGTATTGGCCGGAGCTAATCCTCCCCGGGCAATTTGTTGCCGGGCCAGTTGTAAAGCCTGCCGGTAAAGCTCCGCCGCCCGGTGGAGTTGAGCCTGGCTGACATGTAACTGGGCCAGGTTACAGGTTGCCATGAGCGACAGGTAGATATTGTTATTGGCCTCATGGATGACGCCAGCCTGAGCAAAGGCCCAACTGGCTCCGGCAATATCACCCTGCAAATTGCAGGCTGTGGCTAAACTCATGGCTACGGCCCCGCGAAGAAACAGATTCTCCTCAGGGAGTTGTTCAAAGGCCCGGCGAAACAACTCGATAGCGCTGGAAATATCGCGTTGAAAAAAGGCGACACTGGCTCGAATAGCGGCTAACTCACCCACAATCTCTCCGCCGCGACGCCCTAACTCCGGCCCAACATCTTGCAGCCATTCTTCAGCAGCCTTGAGCTGGCCGGTAAAAACCAACGCCCAGGCATGAAAGAGAGACAGCCGGGGTCGGGATCGCACCATTTCCGTGGGGAGGGCTTCCAACCAGTTGAGTAAAGTGCCTAACTCGCTTTGGCGCAACATGGCGCCGCCGCTCTGTTCAACCAGTCGCACCGCCCGTTCGACATCGGCGGCAACCAGGGCGTGTCCCACTGCCTCGGCGGTCAGATCGTTTTGTTCAAACCAGGCGGCGGCCCGGCGATGCAGGGCGGCTACCGCCTGCGCCCCCATCTGGCGCACCCCATAGTCGCGCAAAAAGTCGGCAAAGAGATGATGGTAACGATACCACCCCCGCCGCTCGTCAAGGGGAATGACAAAGAGATTGGCTTCCTCAAGATACTCCAGAATCTCCTGGCTTAACAGGGGAGTTTGCCCTTGCCTATCCGGCGCCTCGCTTATGATTGCGTCGCACAATGGCGCGGCCAGCCGGTTGAGGATGGAGGTCCGCAGCAGAAAAGACTGGATACGTTCGGGTTGGCGTTGCAGAACTTCCTCGGCCAGGTAGTCAAAAATGTAGCGATGCGTGCCGGTAAATGAAGCCATAAATCCGGCAATGTCCTGGCAATTTTGCATCGACAGGGCGGCCATTTGTAATCCGGCAATCCAGCCCTCGGTCCGAGTTTCCAGGATCGCCACATCGGCAGCCGAGAGGTTCAAACCCATTACCTGGTTCAGAAACGCAGCCGTTTCGGCGGCAGTGAAACGGAGGTCAGCCGTATCTAATTCCAGGAGTTGCCCCCTGGCCCGCAGGCGCGACAACGGCAGGGGCGGGTCGGTTCGCCCGGCGATAATCAGATGCAATTGCGGCGGCAAATGATCGAGCAGGCAGGTGAGGGCCTGGTGAATAGACCGGCTGTGGATAACGTGGTAATCATCGAGTACCAGCACAAGGTCTTCAGGAATGGCGGCAATTTCATTGATGAGAGGGACCAGTAGTTCGGCACACTCAAATTCCTCTTGATTGGGTAAGTGCGTAAGGGGGCGAGACTGAATACCCGGCCTGGTCAGGATAGACTCACCGAGCGCTGGCCGAACGGTTTGCAGGCAGGCAACCAGATAACTCAAAAAGCGAGCGGAATCGTTATCATCGTTATCCAGAGAGAGCCAGGCTATTTTGGCCGCATTCTCTCCTTTTCCCACTTCAGCGACCCATTCACTGAGCAGGGTGGTTTTGCCAAAACCGGGCGGCGCAGAGATAACAGTCAGAGCGCGCGCCAATCCTCGCCGGAGTTGGGCGGTCAAACGCGGGCGCAAGACCATATTGGGGCGTCTCTGCGGAATATGGAGTTTTGTTGTGAGGAGTTGATGGTGTTGATTCATCTCTTAATATGCGCCATCGCCAAAAAACACGCGGGGAATGGTTTGCAGGAGGATTTTGGTATCCAGAGCGGGTGACCAATTTTCGATGTAGTAGATGTCGAGCAGGGCCATTTCATCAAAGCTGAGGTCTGAGCGGCCATTAACCTGGGACAGACCGGTCATCCCCGGCGACACCTCCAACCGGCGTTTGTGCCATTCCTGGTACTGCTCAACTTCGGTGGGCAGCGCCGGACGGGGGCCAATCAAACTCATCTCACCATGCAAAACGTTATAAAGTTGGGGGAGTTCATCCAGGCTCAAGCGTCGCAGTTGCCGGCCCAAACGGGTGACCCGGGGATCTTCTTTGATTTTAAACAGAGGGCCGTCGGCTTCATTGAACGTTTCCAGGGCGGCTTTCTGGGCTTCGGCTTCAACAATCATGGAACGAAATTTATAAACCATAAAATGCCGCCCCATTTTACCGACGCGTTCCTGGGCAAATATCACCGGGCCGGGCGAGTCCATTTTAATAATGAGCGCGATTAAACCCATTAGCGGCGCAGCCAAAATCAGGGCCACCGCTGAAAATGTTACGTCAATGGCCCGTTTAATGAGTTGGTCGAGACCGCCGAGGCCCACATCTTTGATCCCAATCATCGGCACACCAGCAATCTCTTCCACCTGCATCCGGCTGAGCGTTATCTGGAAAACGTCAGGCACAATCCGCACCCGGATGTTTTCCCGCTCGCATTGGGCCATAATGCTCATAATTTTACGGTGATATTGCCAGGGCAGGGTGATAATCACTTCGTCAATGGGATATGTTCGCAAAACGTTGGACAAATTGTCAACCCCGCCCAAAGCCTTAAAACGACCAATGTCGGTTTCGCCTTTGGCCGGATGGTCGTCTAAAAAGCCGATGATGTTAAACCCCCAATCTCGATTGGCGACCATGGCGCGCATCACGGTTCGGCCCACTTCACCCGCCCCCACAATCACTACCTGTCTGATGCCAAATCCTTGCCGCCGCAGCCGCCGCCAGAGAAATACTTTGAGCAGACGGCTCAAGCCCAAAATGGCCACGGCCAGCAAACCGGCATAAATAAAAATAGCCCGAGAATAAAAGGCGGGACGATAGATGAAGATAAAAACGATGGTGATGACAATACCGGTGGTGGTGCCGATGATGATGGCGTAAAATTCATCAAACCAGGAGATTTGGTGGCGCAGGCGGTAGATGCCTTGCTGTTTGTAGACAAAAATAAGCAAGAACGTAAAACCGGCCACAAAAGGCAGATAGACCCGATACGGCACGTTAAACGCCGGGTCTACCGCCCGGAATAGTTGCAGATCGTAGCGAATCCAGTAAGCCAGGATGCAGGCGACATTGATGATGAGGATGTCGGTTAACATCCAAACCGTGGCAGCCACTCTTTGATTGCTGAAAAGAACCTGAAGGCGTTTCACAAGCCCAATACGTTTTGATAAATCGCGACGGTTTCTCGCGCCGTCTTTTCCCAGGTAAATTGCGCTGCCCGGGCCAGTCCCCGCGCCGACATCGAGGCGCGCAGATTGGCATTGGCCATAAGTTCGGCCATAGCCTCGGCCAGCGCAGCAATATCGGTGGGGCTAACCAGGCAAGCATCCCCATTCTGGCCCGCTACTTCCGGCAGCGATGACGTATTACTGGTAAGCACTGGCGTGCCGCAGGCCATTGCTTCCAACACCGGCAGGCCAAACCCCTCAAAGTGCGAGGGGTAAACAAACAGCGTAGCTGCATTATACCACAAAGGCAGTTCATCTTGAGGAATATAGCCGGGAAAGCGTACAGATTCCGTCAGGTTGAGCGATTCGACCAACTGAAAGATGATGTGATAATACCATCCCTTACCGCCCGCCACAATGAGCGGAGGGGCTGCGGGATCGTCTTTCCGCCAGCGAGCGTAGGCGTGGATCAGACCATCGACATTTTTGCGCGGTTCCAGGGTACCCAAATACAAAAGGAAGGTATCGGGCAACTGATGGGCGGATTTGAAAGCCCTTACTTCATCGGCGGGCAGGGGGCGATAGGTTGCATCTACTCCGCAGTAAACCGGGTACACTCGCTCTGGCGAAACCCCGAGAAAATTGATAACATCCTGCCGCGTGCTTTCCGAAATGGTAATCACGGCGCTGGCCTGCTTAACCGAACGAGCCGTAAACGTGGCCAGGTACCGGCGGTTGAAGGGCCGGAAGGCTTCGGGATAGCGCAAAAAACTGAGATCATACACGGTGACCACAAACGGGCAGGGCGCGGCCACCGGCGCTACAAAGGCCAGCGCGTGGAGCAGGTCAACGTTGGCCCACTGCAAAACCAGAGGCTGGATAAATTGTTCCCAAAAAATTCGTACCGCCGGGCGTTGGGTGGGTAGCCAACTAGGATGGAGGACCAACGAGGACTCGCGGAACACCGGCTCACTCAAAAAGGCATGGTATTCAAATAAATCCGGCGACGCCTGGGGCAGATTTTTTAGCAGATTAAAAATGTACCAGCTAATTCCGGCCCCGCGATAGGATTGGCTCAACGAGAGCAGGTGGGCGTTCAGGCCAACGCGAACAGGTTTGGTCTTCATCCGGCCCATTATAGCACAGGTAGTGAAAGGGAGTGAATCCAGGATATGACTTGCCTTGATGAAAAATCAAATAACCGCCATCTGGGGAGAATGGCGGTTACTTAAAAGAATAAACCAGGATACGATTATCTTTCTTCTATGGAACTGCGGGAACTGCCGCCACGGAATTGTTTTAACCAGCTCTCCACCTCGCGTCCGGCTGCATCGCGTGCGCCTAAACCAAACGCCAGGGCAATGGCCACAGCAATGGCGCCGAGTAACAGGCCAAAGGCCAGGTTGACAATATCTTCGGCCACATCCATTTGGCGCAGAGCCATCGTTGTAGCTAAAACAATGATGGCCAGTCGGGCAGCTTGGGCCAGGAGAATTGTGTTTGTTCTGACCGTGCTCGTAATCACGCTATGCGCCAGGTTGGCCAGATACAAACCCAGACCAAAAATAATAAGACCCAGGATGATCTGTCCGGCAAAGGCCAGGAAATCGGCCACCAAAACAGCAACTATTTCAAAGCCCAGCAGTTCGGCTGCTTCTACCATGGCAAAAAGCATCAGCCCAATCAACACCAAATAGCCGACAATTTCCGAAGGGGTTCGTTGCCCTGCTTGAGGCTCGCGGCCCAAACCAATCAGGGATAAAACCCGGTCAAAACCGATACTGCTCAAAACCTTGCTCACCAGGCCGGCTACCAGTCGAGCGATCAGATAGGTAACGCCAAGCACCAACATGGCTCCAAAAATGGCAGGAACCGCATTCAATAATGTATTGAGCATACTGGTTGCCGGGGCAGAGATCGCTTCAATTTGTAAGGCTTGCAGTCCGGCAATGATAACCGGAATGAGCACCAGTGCATACACCACGGTACCGATAATGCCTGACAACGTCTGCTCACCAACCACTCTGTCCAGACCAACCCGTTCACCTAATTGATCCGTACCCAGACTGGCCAGCAAGCCGGTTACAATTTGCCGGATGATACGAGCCACAAACCAGCCCACCAACACAATGATGGCGGTGCCCAACAAATTAGGCAGATAGGTTAACAACTCATTAATCATGTCCTGCACCGGACCTAACAACCCCTGCATGTTCAAGGCTCCTAAAATGGCCGGCAGAAATAGCAAGAATACAAACCAATATGCTACGTTGGCCAGAGAGTCACTCAGGCGAACCCGTCCGGTTTCCTCCAATTCGGCCCGGCTGCTCAGGCGTTCTTCCAATTTAGTGGCCCGGATACCTCTAGAAACGATAAACTTTAAACCGGCGGCAATGATCCAAGCTACCAATAATAACGCTCCGGCTGCCAGCAGGTTAGGAATATAGGCAAAAACCACATTCAACAAATTGTTGAGAGGTTCGGTAATAACGGTCAACCGCAGCGCCTGAAAGAAAGCAACCAGTACAAAGACCATCAAAATGTAGAAAACAACTTTGCCTACTGTATTCTCTAATTGATATCCCGTCTGTTCTTTGCCCATCCCAGCCCATCCAGCAATACGATTATCAAGGGTGGTGCGCTTTAACACCCCCCGGATAATGGCCGAGATTAACCAAGCCACCAGCCACCCGAGAATCAAAATAACGAGCGCGCCAACCAGGCTTGGTACATAATTACCAAGTGTTACTACAATCTGTTCATAAAGCTGTTGCATGGTTTCTCTCCTTAAAAATATTAGAATACAAGTTGTTTATGTTAGTTTCTCAAAAAGATTGTTTCAGAATCCGTATGGCGTACAGCGTATTTTGTAAAATCTTACACAATAAAAATAGACCGTACGTTTTTCGGCTGGTTTGATTTTGGTGCTGTCCAAGTTGGTTCTGGAGATATATCTAAATTGAGTTTATGTTATTTTGAGTCCCCCCTATTATAAAAGCTGTCCCTTTCAATTGACTACACTAACCTGGGTAATTTTTGGATTTAAGTTCGGGCTATCTTTTTATTACTCAAGTGGGCTATCCACTTTACCCATATTCCTCAGGTAGGTATCGCCTAACTTGCTTATTCCCACACAGCCTAAAACCCGATCAGACCACTCAGACCCCATTTTGAAATAAAATGAGAGCTATCTTTGAGTAGCTCTCACGGCGTAAACAGAACTTCTACATTCCTCAAATGACAGTTCTATGGGGTTTACACCTTGATTTTGTGCAAAATAAGGCGGTTTCTATCGGTTAGTGCAAAATAAGGCCAGTTCTATTTGGGAAAATCGACGTATCTCCTGTAGTTTTAGAGATAAAGCTAAAACAATTTCATAATAAGCCATCAGGAGAAAACCCGATGAAACCTAAATTTTCCTTGACAGATGAGTACTTTAACACCAGTTATGCACCCTTATGCGTCTTGGGCCACGTTCTATGGGAACGAGGCGAGCTGGAGATGCTGCGTAATTTTGCGACTATTCCGATAAAAAAGCGAGACCACACGCCAGGCGAGAAATTAATGGACGCTTTATTGGTTATTCTGGCAGGCTATCCCAGTTTATACTTGCTCAACAGTAAGTTGTCGCCCGACCCGATGTTAAACCAAGCCTGGCATCGGGCCAAGTTTGCGGATCAATCCGTGGTTTCCCGAACTTTGGATGCATGCCTAACAGAAGGATTGGATGCGCTACGGGAAGTTAGTTGGGATTTCTGGCGATCCCACACGCAATTGGCAAACCACGACTGGCGCAAACGGATTGTCTTAGACTTGGACTTAACTCCGTTGCGAGCTAGTCGGCACGCCCAAGAGAGTACCAAAGGTTATCTGGGCAAAAAAACGTAACCGGACGCCAGTTAGCGCGGGTAATGATCCATCCTTATCGGGAATCATTGCTCTCCCATCTTTATCCAGGCTATCAACATAGCAGTAATTGCCTGGTGCCGGCAGTCTCGACATTTGAAAAATTGCTGCCTTTACCAGATCGATATCGACCCAAAGTAACTTGGCGACTGGACGGTGGTTTTGGAGGCGACCCCAACCTCGATTGGTTATTGGCCCGGCTGTATGGGGTCGTTGCCAAAGGCTGTTCTAATCGCCGTTCGGCCAACTTGCCCAGCCAGGTTAAACGTTGGCAAATGATCCGTCCCGACAAGTTGATCGGTCGTGTACCCACTCCAGAAAAATTCTGTCGTCCATTGGAGACTTTCTCCCTCCGCTATCAAACCGCCAAGGGGTGGAAGCATTCTTACTTGTTCAGTACTCTCAATCTATCTGGCGTAGCGACTGCTCAGTTCTACGACCAGCGGGGTGGGGCCGAAACAGAATTCCGCTCTGATAAGAGTGGTGGCTTATACCTGCATAAACGACGTAAACATAAGCGAGACCCGCAGGAAGTTTGGATTTTGTTGACCGATATTGCTCATAACTACTTGGCTTGGTGCGATATGACAGTGCATCATTTACCCCTGGAATGACAGCGAACCGTAGACGTTTGGAACATTAGATAACGACAGCATATCGTAG
>JAFGNV010000039.1 GCA_016926805.1 Anaerolineae bacterium | reverse complement strand
GCATCTCATATTTGAGCAAATTGTTAAAGTTCTATTTTTTATCGTTTTTTCTTGATTCTTACTCTGGTTGCACAAAAGTTACGCTAAGCGTTCAGAAAGTTTTTGCTCAACAATCAAGGTGGCAAGTAGCAGGGTAGCACAAACTTATGGCCTGTTACATGTTACCCTGTTACCTGTTTCAGCGGCGAAAACTTTTCTGGAGGGTTATCTTTTAGGCTCATGTTTAGAACAAGTGCAGACGTAATCTGGCCCTCACCCCAACCCTCTCCCACAGGGAGAGGGAGCAGCTTTTCCCCTCGCCCCCTGGGAGAGGGGCAGGGGTGAGGGCAACTGCGCCAATATTTTCTGTTTGCGTTTGGATATTTGCACTTGTACTTGACATGAGCCATCTTTTCCCCAAACCTTTTCGACAAAGGGCCAAAAACATACCCAAAACTGGCCTATTTTGTCAAGTAGTGTTAATGTTGGGTGGCAATATTTGGTAAAAAAATCATGTAACAGGGAAAAAACAATGAATATCGACCAGGCATTGGCCCAGGGATTATGGACAAACCGCGTTCGATACTCGATGAACAACGCCTGATGGCCACCGGAGTCATTCGGCGAACCGTGGTTTGGGAGAAAAAATAGAGATGAAAATTGCTATGTTCAGTACCAAAGGGTACGACCGCCGCTCATTTGAGCGGGTCAACCAAAAATATGGCCACGAGTTAACCTTTTTTGAAGCCCGTTTGACGCCTAATACAGCTCCTCTGGCGGTCGGGTACGAGGCGGTCTGCGTGTTTGTGAACGACGATGTAAATAGAGAAGCCATCATCAAACTGGCGGCGGGTGGTACCAGAATTATCGCCACCCGCAGCGCGGGCTATAACCAGATAGACCTGGAAGCTGCCGAGGCGCAGGATCTTTGTGTGGTACGCGTGCCCGCTTACTCGCCCAACGCAGTTTCGGAGTTTACAGTGGGATTGATGTTGACCCTGGGCCGTCAGATTCACCGGGCCTACAACCGGGTGCGCGATACCAACTTTGAACTGGAAGGGCTACAAGGCTTTGAACTGCACGAAAAAACCGTGGCAGTGTTTGGCACCGGCAAAATCGGGACCATGGTCATTAAAAATCTGAGCGGCTTTGGCTGCCGGATTCTGGCTTACGACCTCTACCGCAACCCCGAAGTTGAAAAGCTGGCCGAGTACATCGACGACCCAATTGAGATCATCAAACAAGCCGACATTCTCACCTTCCACATGCCACTCACCCCGGAAACCTACCACATTATCAACCAGGAGACCATGCCTCACCTCAAAGATGGCGTTTTCATCATCAATACCAGTCGCGGCGCGTTGCTGGACACCAAAGCCGTGATTGAGGGTTTGAAGTCTGGCAAAATCGGCTACTTGGCCATTGACGTATACGAGGTAGAGAGTGACCTGTTCTTCCGTGACCTGTCCAACGAAATTGTCACCGACGACGTGTTTGCCCGCCTGCTCACCTTTCCTAACGTGCTGGTCACCGGCCACCAGGCCTTTTTAACCGACCGGGCCTTGCATAACATTGCCGATACCACCCTCAACAACATCACCCAGTTTGAGCAAAACTGCGAGTGCGCCAACACTATCACCATGGACAAAGTAAGAGGCCAATGATGAAAAAATCTGCCACATTCATCATTCTGATAATTGCCCTGGTGTTTATCCTGCCAGGCCCATCTTTGGCCCAATCGTCTATCGAATTTGAATGTGCCGAACTGTATATTGTCCAGGCCAACGACTGGCTTTCTAAAATTGCTGAAAAGTATTTCGACGATATGATGGCTTATCCGGCCATTGTTGAAGTGGCCAACGCCGACGCCAACGATGCCTACACCGATATTGTCAACCCCGATTTGATTGAACCGGGTTGGGTCCTCTGTATCCCCAGCAACGAGGCTACCAGCCGCCTGCTGGAAACTGTCCCTCCAGGACTTACCCTGCCGGAATTGGCCAACGCCACCTACACTTCTGATTTCACTCAATCCGGCATTGCCTCCCTAACCCATGGCGAGTATCGCGAGCCAGGCTCCCCCGGCTCTGCCACCGAAACTAAAATCGTGATGTTGGTCGAACGGACCGATTACGGCCAGCTCAACGGAGAGCGTGGCGCTGTTGTTATTCTGGTGACCAATCCCGGCGGCAGCGGCACGTTTTACAACCTGCACATCATGATCAGCCAAAATGGACAACCCACCGAGTTCAGCCGCACACTTCTGGGCGACCGGGTTCAGATCAACGGCATCAGCCTGGCCAACAACCAGATTATGGTCGATATGATCCAGGCCGGACCTTACGACCCGATTTGCTGCCCTTCGGAGCATGTTATCAAAACGTTTACCCTGCAAAAAGAGAAACTGGTCCAAGCCTCAAGCCGGGTTGTGGGGGAGAACAGTCCCGCCATTGTGGGCCTGACCTGGAAATGGCTGGGTTTTACCGATCCAACCGGTCAAAGTAATATTGTTGTACCCAATCCCGATGTCTACCGTTTGGAACTGCTGCCCGATGGTACCTTCCGGGCTAGGGCAGACTGTAAAACCGTTAGCGGGACCTATGCCTTGGGCGATAATAATCTGACCCTGCGCCTGGTCTCGACCACCAAAGCCAAATGCCAAGCCGGTTCGCTTTACAATCAATATCTGGCGCTGCTGCGTCGTGTAGTTGCATACGCCCCAGACAGGGATAAACTGGTTCTAAATCTGGCGGCCAATGGCGGAAGCATGAACTTTAACAAGCTGCATGCCGTTACTGGGACCATTATCGGGCCGGTAGGCGCCACCCTGCCCGCCGGAGCCATGCTGGAAGTAAAGGTAATGGATGTCACCGCAGGTCCACCCGGCGTGCAAATGGGCGGCGTTTTGAAAGACATCGGCGCGCTACCCGTCGATTTTGAAGCAGTTTACAACCCGCAGGCTGTTGCGCCTGACAATGCCTATACCCTGGAAGTAACCATCAAAGATCAACAAGGTAACTTGCTCTACCAAAACCATGAGTCGTATCCGGTTCTCACCCGGGGCAACCCAACCTACAAAATTGTGGTGATGATCGAGAGAGAAACACGCTAGTGTTTCGTGGCATAAATAGATCGATAAGTGTTTCTCTCAGCACTTGATTATAGAGTTACTTACGCCCAACTACACTGATTCAAAAGGTAGTGTTTGAACATTGTTCACGGAGAAAAATATGAGTTCCTCTAAAAACTACATCATCGACATGGACGGCGTGCTGGTTCATGGACGAACCATGATCCCTGGCGCAGACCGGTTTATTAAACGGCTCAAAGAAAAAGAGGCGGAATACCTGGTTTTAACCAACAATCCGCGCTATACCCCGGCTGATTTATCCCATCGCCTGCGCACGATTGGGCTGGATGTGCCTGCCGAGCGAATTTTTACCTCGGCAATGGCCACCGCCCGATTTATCCAGTCCCAAAAACCTGAAGGAACCGCGTTCGTTCTGGGAGAGAGCGGCTTGATTGCCGCCATTCACGGTATTGGCTACGTGATCACCGACATCGATCCTGATTACGTGGTTTTGGGCGAAGCAGACTACAACCAGGAAATGTTGACCAAAGCCATCCGCTTGGTTGCCGCTGGCGCTCGTTTTATTGCCACCAATCCCGATCCCGGCGGTTCGGGAGAAGGGGGCTTGCTTGTCGCTGCTTGCGGGGCTGCTGCTGCTTTCATCGAGAAGGTGAGTGGGGTGAGTCCATACTTTGTAGGCAAACCCAATCCCCTGATGATGCGTTCGGCCCTCAATTATCTGGACGTTCATTCGGAAGACACGGTGATGGTGGGCGACACCATGGGCACCGACATCAAGGGCGGCGTTGAAAGTGGGGTAGTAACAATTTTGGTGCTGACCGGCGTAACCCGCCGGGAGGATGTCGCCCGTTATCCTTTCCAACCGAGCCAAATTGTAAACTCGGTGGCCGACATTGAACCATAAAATGAAAATGGATCACTTTAAAACGTTGAGTCTAAATCGGTTCTGTGATAAGATAGTTTCGTATCCTCTCAATAATTTAATTTGGGGTAGGGACAGAATAATATTCTGTCCCTACCGACTAAATAGGCGGATTCGCCCCTATTTATTGAGAAGATACATAGTTTCAACCCTGCAGAAAAGTTAGGTTATGGGAGGAAGTGACTATGGCTCTGCCTTGCCCCACCTGTGGAAGAGAACTACCAGAAGGGACAAAATTCTGCCCCAACTGCGGCACCAACCTGGCCCAGGCAATAAACGATGATGCAACCATTGTCAACCAGAAGGCTCAAAGTGACGACGATGCCACCGTGGTTAGAAGTAAGCCCCAGACGGATGATGACGAGGCAACGATTGTCGCCGGTCACACCCCAACGAGTGACGATGTTACCATTGTCAACCAAGAAGGCCCCACCATCGTTACCGGTAAGGCTGGAAGCGCCGCTGACGCCGCCACGAGAGTTGCCGAGGAGGAGGAACGCACCGTGGCCATGCCGCCGGTCGAAGCGGGAGAGGACAATGGCTTAACCCGGGCCATGCCAGAGCCTGACGCAGCCGACGGCCTGACCAGGGCCATGCCCGACGACCCCCGCGAAGCCGAAGGACGCACCAAAGCGATGCCTGAGGAAGAGGGACAACAACCTTCCCCCGGGATTACCGCCACCGCCGTCAGCGACCTCAAAGTGGGCCGTATCCTCCAGGAGCGCTACCGGCTGGACAAAATCCTGGGCAAAGGCGGTTTTGGGGCCGCCTACCTGGCCGAGGATGTCAAACTGAAGCGGGTTTGTGTGGTCAAACAGATGCTGGCCCCCGAGGGCGCGTCGACGGAAGACCTTGACCTGCACCGGGCCAACTTTGAGCGTGAAGCCAGTTTGCTGGTGCAGCTCAATCACCCTGGCCATCCCAACATCCCCGAAATTTACGACTACTTCTCCGACGCCGGAAGTAACTACCTGGTGATGAAATACATTGAGGGTCAAAACCTAAAAGACGTGTTGGGCAAAGGCGAGGGCAAAATCCCCTGGCGCGAGGCCGTCCGTTATGTGACTGCCGTATGCAGCGCCCTGAACTATATGCACACCCAGGGCGACGAGCCGGTGATGCATCGCGACATCAAACCAGCCAATATCCTGCTGGGTGATGATGGGCGGGTCTGGCTGGTGGATTTTGGCCTGGCTAAAGCCAAACCCGTGGAAAGCTCCGGTGACTTGATGGCCACCCAGGCTGCGGGTAGTCTGGGGTACACGCCTCTGGAACAATGGTTGGGCGAGGCCGTACCTGCCTCCGATGTGTATGCCCTGGGCGCCACCCTCCACCACCTGGTGACAGGCCAAAACCCCGTCAAGGCCTTCGGCGGCGAGTTCAATGTTGAAAAACTGAAAGAAACGCACGGTCAATTCACGCCGGTGCGCAAAATTGATAAGGGCCTGCCAAAACAACTGGAGCAAATTATCACCCGCACCACCGATCCTACCCCCGAGCAACGCCTGACCCCGCTGCAACTACAGAAGGAGCTGGAGGCGTTGATCTCTGGCGCTCAGGCCGCGGCCCTTTACACTTTCAAAAACGGGGAGTCGGCCAAAACCGTCAAAGAATTGGTGATTCTCTGTGAGCAGAACCGGCCGGAGGCGCAGCAGTATCTCTATAACGGTGACTTTGAGCGCTGGTTTCTGCTGATCAACCGTAACGATTTGGCTGAAGCCGCGACTCAGGCCGTCAAACAGGGCAAAAATCAAAAGGATGGGCTGGAGAGATTCCTCAAATTGATTTTGCCCAATCTCTTTTTGAACCGTTTGGGACGGGCCAGCGGGCGATTGGTCCGCGGCGCGGTGGTACTCGTTTTCATCTTGATTGTTTTTGTCGTTCTGCTAATTATTGGAGGTTCTTATGGCGCAGGCTGGTTCTTGCGGCAATCCATCAACAGCGCGGCCTGGGATTTTGACCATCTGAATCTGGACGATGAAAATCGCATCACCGAAGCGGACATCAACCAGGGAGCGCAAGGCCTGACCAGGGCCTATTTTGACAAATTTAGCGTTGATATGCGCCCACCCGACCAGATTGACGTAAACGCCGGCTGGGGCAGCATCCAGTTCACTCTGCTGGTGATGGTTAACCTGGAGAATGGCCAACCTCACTTCTATCTGGCGGGCGTCAACGATGTGCCGCTTTATTTGATTGGCGATAACATTTCACGGGGAATCAACAACGGTATCGACGATGTATTCAACAAAGCGCCGGTTGACATTGCCAGATTGACCGTAGACGACACTGAAGTGACGTTCTTGGTTGAGCCAAGTGGGCGCGCGCCCCTGCCGACCCCCACGCCCACCATTACGCCCACCCCAACCCCGGCGCCTACGCCGACCGTCACCCCCACGCCGGTCGGCATGGCTTTGGTAGCCGTGTTCAATGAGCTGGATAAGGACATCATCGTGGAAATTGACGGCGAAACCTGGGAAATTGCTGCCGCCGGTTCGATAGTGTTTGAGAAAAAGCCCGGCAGCTATGATTTTGTGGTTACCTATAAAGACACCGGCCTTATTGCCGCCGAAGGCACCAAACAATGGACCGTGTCAAGCTACAAGTGGCGGATCAGGGAGGGTGAGTAGTTAGAATTGTCGTTTCAAGAATCTTCCCCGCCCCGGACAGCCCACATAGTCCCCGTTTTCGACAATCACCTCGCCCCGGCTGATCGTTGTGACCGGCACGCCGGTGACCGTGACGCCCTGGTAGGGGGTGTAGGTGATGTTGGAGTGCAGCCGGTCGGCGCTGTAGGTAACCTGACGGCGCGGGTCAAACAGAACAATGTCCGCATCGTAGCCGGGGGTCAAGTGACCCTTGCCCGGCAGGCCGTGCAACTCGGCAGGGAAAGTACAGCACACTTCCACCCACCGCTTTAGGGAGATGTGCCCGGCCAACACGCCAAAGGTATGCGCCAGCGCCAGGCGAGTCTCGATACCGGATACGCCACCGGGCGTCTGCATAAAATTCTTCTCGCCCTGCCTTTTGAGTTCCGCCGAAAAGGGGCAGTGGTCGGTAGAAATGAGGTCAATAACCCCCGCGCCCAACGCCTGCCACAAGGCTTCGGCCTGGACCTGGCCGCGAATCGGCGGCTGGCAAATGAACCAGGTGGCGGGCATATCTTGGCGCTCGTAGATGTCGTCCGGCAGGCTCAGGTACTGGGGGCAGGTTTCCCCAAAGGCGGCCCAGCCTCGTTCTTTGGCCCGGGCCAGCTCTCGCGCGGCCTCGCTGCAGGAAAGGTGAAAAATCAGGGCGCGCGCCCCGGCCAGGTGGGCAATCGAGAGCACCCGGTTGACGGCCTCGGCCTCGGTTACGGTGGGGCGGCTGTGGGGATGCCACCGGGCCGCCACCTTGCCTTCCACCGCAAAACGTTGCCAGACTTCAGTGATGACTGGGTAGTTTTCGGCATGAACCACGGCCAGTCCCCCCACGCCGGCCACGGCCAGGAGCGCCCGATACAATTCATCGTCGGCCAGGTAGAGGCCGGGATAGGCAGTGTAAAGTTTAAAGCTGGCGCATCCCTCCGCGTAAGCCGCCGGTACCTGGGCCAGAATTGCCGGAGTGGCATCGCGCAGGGTCATGTGCAGGCCGTAATCAATCACCACCTGGCCGTCGGCCAATTCCCGCCGCCGGTTCAGGGCCTCCACCAAATCCTGCCCCTTGTCCGGTTCGACAAAATCAACCATACTGGTCACCCCGCCGCAGGCCGCGGCGATGGTACCCTGGGCAAAGCTGTCGGCCGTCATCCAGGCGGCAATCGGCATTTGCAAATGCACGTGCCCATCAACAGCGCCGGGAATGACATACAATTCCTGGGCGTCGATCTCCCGTGTTCCCCGGAGATTTTGTCCTATCGCCGCAATTTTTTCGCCGGATACGGCTACATCGCCTCGAAAATCTTCAGCGGCGGTGAGAATACGTCCATTTTTTATCACCAGGTCGTAGGTCATTGTATCTTCCTCTCTCACGTTTAGCGTTTCAACGTTCTGCTTTCATCATATCACCAAATTCAAAAATAACGAAGTCGGCATCATGGGGGAATAATTACTTATTGCCTTAAATGGCAAGCTTTGTTACAATTCGAAGTTGAGGCGTCAATCCGATGAACTTTCAGCAGGTTCTCAGTCAGGTTATTACCAAAACCAATGAAATCTTTGAAGCCGAAGCTGGTTCCGTGGCCTTGCTGGAGCCGGATGGACAACACATTGTCTTTCGGGCCGCGGTTGGAGAAGGAGCCGACGCGGTCCGCGGTTTGAGTTTGCCGGTAAGCAAAGGCGTTATCGGCTGGGTTGCCTCGCAACAAAAGCCAGCCTTAATCCCCGATGTAACCAAAGATGATCGCTGGTTCAAGAACATCGACCAGGAAAGCGGCTTTCACACCAAATCCATTATGTGCGTCCCCCTGCAGGTCGACGGCCATACCATCGGCGTTATCGAGCTGATGAACATGCGACCCGACTACCTGAGCGAAGACGGGCTGAAAATCCTCAACACCATTGCCGACCACGCCGCTTTGGCCATTGAAAATGCGCGCCTGCTGGAAGAAACTCGCCAGCGTTCTGAGGAACAGGCGCTCCTGTTTGAGTCGATGGCCATTGTCACCTCAGACCTGGCCGTGGAAACGGTGCTGGATGCGGTGAGCCGCCAGATGGTCGAAGCGCTGCGGGCGGATTTGTGCATGATTTCCCGCTGGCAGAAAGATGAGAACCAACTGCGAACCATCCAGTGTTACGCCGTGCCGGGAATGGAACGCCCCGAAATAGCGGTACGTTTGTTAGATCGCCATTTCCTGGCCCGTTCGGTGTTAGAAGTGCAGGCAACCACCCTGTTAGAAACATTCAATCCTGCTCTGCCGCCCGAAGAGCTGGCCTGGCTGCAAAAACTCAATGTGGAGATATTGTTACTCATCCCCCTGATTTATCGGCGGCAGACGATTGGCCTGGTGGAAATCGGTCGCCGCCAGGCCAGCCAAACCCTGACCCAGCACGAAATTCGGCTGGCCGAAACCATGACCGCTCAGGCCGCTGTAGCCATTGAGCACGCCCGGCTTTATGACGAAACCACCCATCATCTGGCCGAAGCCAAAGTGCTGCAAGAGGTGATGGTGGCAGCGGCATCTTCGCTGGATTTTGACCAGGTGTTGAGCGGTACCATTGCCGCCATTCATCGCACCCTGGGCGTTGAACGGCTGGGGTTTTTTCTGCCCACCACCGACAGCGAGAGCGTGGTGCCCCACCCGGCGACCATTGGTTTTGACCTTAACCGCGATCTGCGCATTCGAATGGACGGGAGCGCCGCCGGTTGGGTCATTCGCAACCGCAAACCCTTGCTGCTCCAGGACGTGCGCCAGGCCAGCCATTATTACGAACTGGCCGCCGATACCCGGGCAGAGGTTTGCGTGCCGGTTATCGTGGGGGGACAAGTGGCAGCGGTGCTCAATGCCGAAAGTCCTCGCCTGAACGCCTTTGACCAGGATGATTTACGCCTGTTTGTGGCCATTGCCGCCGAATTGGCCGTGGCCCTGGAAAACGCCCGCCTCTTTGAAAAAATCCGCACCGCCGAAGTCAAATATCGCGATTTGTTTGACAACGCCAACGACCTTATCTTCATTCTGGATAGCAACTTTAGAGTCAGCAGTGTCAATAATATGACTCTGAAGGCAACCGGCTACGCGATTGAGGATGTAGTTGGCGCTCACCTGACCAACTTTACCAAGCCCAAACATCGCTCCAAACTTTATCGCTTTATCAAAGAACAACTTGTATCTCCGGCCTCTCCGGCCACTTTTGAACTGCCCATCCTGGGTAAAAACGGTCGGGAAATTCTCCTGGAAGTTACCGTACGCATCCAACGAAAAGGGCGAAAGGCCATCGGGATTCACTGCATCGCCCGCGATATTACCCAGCGCCGGGAGTTAGAGCGGCAACTCCAGCAAACCGAAAAACTATCCACCACTGGCAAACTGGTGGCCGGGGTGGCCCATGAACTCAATAATCCCCTTACCACCATCATCGGTTATGCCACCCTGCTGCAAAAGAGTGACTTGCCCGCTGTTTACCGGGAAGACGTAGACGCTATCTTTCGCCAGGCTCAACGCGCCCAGGTGATTGTGCGGGATCTACTGACCTTTGCCCGCAATGTTGAGCTGGAAACCAGCCCGGTTGACATTAACCATGTCATCCAGGACAGTCTCTCTCTGACCAAACCCCAATTACAGACCAATAGTGTTGAAACCATTACTTGCCTGGACCCCAATCTGCCCCAAACCATGGTCGACCCGCATCAACTGGAGCAAGTATTTGTTAACCTGATTATCAACGCCATCCAGACCCTGGATATGGTTGAGGGGCCGCGCCGGTTGCGGATTGAGTCCCGGCGACTGAACAGCAGAATTCATCTGAGTTTTGCCGACAATGGGCCGGGGATTCCCGAAGAAATTCTCAACCGGGTGTTCGACCCATTTTTTACCACCAAAGAAGTTGGACAGGGAACGGGGCTGGGGCTATCGATTTGTTTTGGCATTATCAGCGAGCACAACGGCCAGATACGCGCCAAAAATAATCCCCAAGGCGGAGCGGTTTTTCACATTGATCTGCCGATTACGGAACCAACCAAATCCGCGCCGGTTGGCGAACCATCAGCGCCGTTACCGGAGACAACCGGGCCAGATGCCCTGCGCATCTTGGTTGTGGATGACGAAGCCCCAATTTTGAATCTGCTCAACCGGGTGTTGGCGCAGGGGGGGCGCACGGTAGACACAGCCCTGGACGGGAAAATTGCCTGGGAAAAAATTAATAACCAGACCTTTGATCTGGTTATCTGCGATGTTTTGATGCCCGATATTGCCGGGCCGGAACTGTATCAAAAAACAGCAGCCAGATACCCTCACCTGGCCGACAATTTCATTTTTATCACCGGCAACGTGGTTGACCTTGACACTCACGTTTTTCTGGAAAAATCCGGCCTGCGTTGGCTATCCAAACCTTTTCTCCCCTCCGATCTCGAAAGAGCCGTCAAGCAGGTTGCGGCCAAAATTGGGGCGGCTGCTTGATTGAACCTGCCCCAATTACCCCATATTCGTCAACATCTCTTCCAACCAGGTCCACAACAAAAAAATGGTGTACACCCCTACCAGAACCCATCCTTCCCGGCGACTCAAAAGTCGCCCGGTGGAGAGGAACACAAACAAAACAATTACTGTGACCAACAGGATAACGGCCGATAGCCACAGATTTTCCGCGCCCACGGGCACAGTTGTTCCCCGCAGCAGAATGGCAATCAGCCAGGGTAAGCCCAGCCCAACCAGAATGTTGAAAATGTTCGAACCCACCGCATTGGCAATAGCCATTTCCCCGCGACCCTGCCGGGCCACAATAACCGAAGAAATCATATCCGGCACCGACGTGCCGACGGCCAGCACCGTTAACGCCACAATGATCGGCGGCATGCCAATGGCCTCGGCAAACTTAACCGCATGATCTACCAGCACCCAGCTAATTGCGGCAATTAACCCAATCGACACGAAAAATGCCCGGAGAAAGGCCCGGCGTGGATTACCCATCAACAGGCCAATTCCCTTTTGAACCACCCAACTGACCTTTTGATGCAAAACCAGGTGACTCGCCGGGGCGTGATGAATTTCGCTTTCTACCACCTCCACCACATCGACTTCCTCACCCGGCATAAAGGCGTTCCACTGGAAGAGAATATAAATGTAAACCCCATACAATCCCAAAAAGGCCACAGCTTCCAGCCAGATGATGGTGCCATCGGCAAGGGCCACCAACAACAAACCAATACTGGCCACGTAAATTACGCAATCTCGCACCACCACGTGCCAGGTGACGCGAGCCGGTCTGGCAATGGCCGATACGCCGGTGATAACCAGAATATTGAACACCGCCGAACCGACAATGGTGCCGATGCCCACGTCGCTGTGCTCGCCACCACTCAAAAACAGGGCAAACAAGGCAATGGCCAGTTCCGGCGCCGATGAACCCATCGCCATCAACGACGCTCCCACCACGTTA
The DNA here is from genome assembly GCA_016926805.1 of Anaerolineae bacterium. Taxonomy (GTDB): domain Bacteria; phylum Chloroflexota; class Anaerolineae; order 4572-78; family J111; genus JAFGNV01. Next base: position 34,610 of record JAFGNV010000039.1, on the reverse strand, counting down.
CTGGGCAATTTCCATAGTCTGGACATTTCATCGAGACTCTCAATAAAAAACTCATCGGTGATAATCGAGAGTAGATAAATGGCCACAACCATAATAAGTAAACTGATAATCGCTGACATACACGGCTCCCCTCATTAGAATTGGATAGAGATACAAATCGTTGCCTGATTGTCGGGCTGGGGTGGGATTTTGGTCTGGCGCATCCCCTGGAAAATGATATGATTAAGCGTAAAGGCGAGGCAACCCGGACTGAACAACGCGAAGCAAACCATCGATACTTGGAGTTGCCTTGTCTCAACTCCAACCATTATAACAAAAACGACTCGACCAGACAATCAACAAAACCCTTCTTGACAGCCGCTTCTTGACGCTCCTCTTTTGCTGGCGTACAATAGCCGCCGGAGATAACCAGATATGATTGAATCCGAACAAATTCACAACCCACCAATTATTACCTTAACCACCGACTTTGGCGAGCGAGATGGCTACGTGGGTGCCATGCGGGGAGTCATTCTTAACATCTGTCCCCACACCATCTTAACCGATCTGTCCCACGACATCCCTCCCCAGGATATTCGCGCGGCTGCTTTTGTGCTATACCAGGCCTTTGGTTACTATCCCCCGCACACTATTCACTGTGTGGTAGTTGATCCCGGCGTGGGCAGCAAACGCCGGGCGGTGGCCATCAGCACCGACCGCGGTATCTTTGTCGGCCCCGATAATGGCGTCTTCGGCCTGGTTCTGTCTGCCAGCGACATCAATGTCATCGAGGCGGTGACCCTGACCAATCCAGCCTACCAATTACCAAAAGTCGACGCCACCTTTCACGGGCGCGACATTTTTGCGCCCGCCGCCGCTCACCTTGCCCATGGGGTAGCCTTACCCCAATTTGGTCCATCGGCCATCAATTTGATCCGTCTGGATTTTGACATTCATCGCCAAAATGGCATTTGCCAGGTAATCTATATTGACCGTTTTGGAAACCTGATCCTGAATATCACCGATGATGATCTCGGCGACTCACCCCTGGTCATCTTCACCGTAGGCAACCGGGTGATAACCTCACTCAGTCGTACCTTTGCCGACGTGGACGAAGGGGATTTATTGGCTTATGTTGGCAGTTCGCGCGGCCATGTGGAAATTGCCATCCGCAATGGCAATGCCGCCCAAGCGCTGGGTATTGAAGTGGGTGATACAGTCAAAATTACTGAAAGTAGTCTGGGAGCATAATGGACGCATTTATCATCGAAGGCAAAGCGCCCCTCAACGGAGTGGTTACCCCCAGCGGCAATAAAAACGCCGCCTTTCCCTTAATTTCGGCGGCGTTGCTGACAGACCAACCCGTTACCCTGCACAACCTGCCCGACATTGGGGACGTGCACACCATGCTGCACATTATGGAAGATTTGGGCGTCGAGGTAACCCGGCACAACATTCACAGCGCCACCCTACGCGCCGGTGCCCTGCGTACCACCACCCCCGATCCAACCCGCTTTGCCAAAATGCGGGGCGCGCTGGTGCTGATGGGGTCGCTCCTGGCCCGCGAAGGTGAAGTGCGGCTCTGCCAACCCGGTGGCGATCAAATCGGCCGGCGGCGGGTAGACACGCATATCATGGCGCTGCAAGCCCTGGGCGCAAATTTTCAGTATAATGGCGATTTCATTTTGACTGCTTCTCACCTGCACGGCCAGGATATTCTACTGGAAGAAGCCAGCGTAACGGCCACCGAAAATACTATTCTGGCCGCTGTGCTGGCCAAAGGCACCACCACCCTGCGTAATGCCGCTTCCGAACCACATGTGCAGGATTTGTGCTTGATGCTGAACAAAATGGGAGCCAGGATTGAAGGCATTGGGTCAAACACGCTAACAATTGAGGGGGTTAAATCTCTCAAAGGGGTGGAGTATACCCTCGGCCCGGACTATTTGGAGGTAGGCAGCTTTATGGCCCTCTCCGCCGTCACCGAGGGCGAAATTCTCATCAAAAACGCCGCGCCGGAACATTTGCGCATGACGTTGATGGTTTACAAACGGCTGGGCCTTGAACCAGAAATCCGTCACGACGATCTCTTTTTGCCCGACAACCAGTTGATGGTAATTATGCCCGACATCGGCGCGGCCATCCCCAAAATCGATGACGCGCCCTGGCCCGCTTTCCCCGCCGATATGATGAGCGTGACCTTGGTCGCCGCCACCCAGGCCACCGGCACCGTGCTCTTCCACGAGAAAATGTACGAAAGCCGCCTGTATTTTGTAGACCGGCTGATCAGTATGGGCGCCCGCATTGTGTTATGCGACCCCCACCGCGCCCTGGTACAAGGTCCCAGCACGCTGCGCGGCGACCGTCAGGGTATCTCCAGCCCCGACATCCGCGCCGGCATTGCCCTGGTTATCGCCGCGCTCTGCGCCGAAGGCCCCACGGTGATTCGCAATATCAGTCAGATTGACCGGGGTTACGAAAACATCGAAGGCAAGTTGCTCGAGCTTGGGGCCAGGATCAAGCGGGTTAAGGAGTAAAATAAAAAAAACCCGCCGATTTTTGAGAACCCGGCAGGGCTGGTACTCGGGCTTGCCTGGATCAGGCACTATTCCCGGTTAATTCATCATACAGCATATACACATTGGCCCGGTGCAAATCCTGCACCAGTCCATTCAGAGGAATGCGGCTTTTGCCGCAACTCTCGATAGTGATTTTGTCTAGGGCCGACCGGGGCAACTTCCGGTCGATAATCATCTGCACTTTTTCTTGCAGCATATCCAGATAGCGGATGCTCGATTCGATGGCCATAGGGATTTCGCCGCGCAGCAAAACCTCGCCGTGACCCTGGACAATGCTCTCCAAATTGTACCCTTTCAGAAATTTTAATGACTCCCGAAAAGCATACCGGTCACCCCAGACAAAATATGGTACCGGCATAACCGTGTCGGCAGCCAGTAAAACTTTGTCCTCTCGCACATAAGCCACCGTTGAGTCTAGCGTATGGCCGGGCGTCAGGGTCACTTCAATCGACTTATTCCCCACGTGCAACACCAATTCTCCCTCTTCAAAAACAATATCGGGCACCCGAAGTTGCACCTCTTCCAAAAATGGCGTAGTTTCTCTGGCTTCGTCCAAAATGGCCGGACCTCGCTCTTGCATAAGCTGCTGGCATTTTTTGTGACACACCAATTGGGTGGAGTCGTCAAAAAGATAATTGCCGTAGGTATGATCGCCGTGCCAGTGCGTATTGACCAGATACTTGATCGGCCCCTGGCCCAGGCTATTCAGACATTCTATCATTTCAAAGGTTTCAACAGGGTAGGGTAATGTATCAACCACCACAACCCCTTCCCTGGTTACCACGGCCGAAGCCGTAACTTGCGCATAAAGACTGCTGGTAAATACGTAAATATCGTCAGACACCCGTTCGCGTCGCACGCAGGAAGCCTCCAAAGACAGGTTGAAAAATGGGTAAAAGTAAAAAAGAGTAAAAGGTGGAGTTTTGATGCTCAGAACTGACCCACAGTTTCAAACTCCACTACAATTTTATCCATTGAAGAATATCACAAACAGAGGGCAAGGTCAAGCAATTTTTGGGTCAGATTCGGCCCAATTTAGGCCAAGTAGCCAGCGACAGGATGGCGAAGGTAGCCACAGTGGTAACGATTCAGACCTCCGAGGTTCCCAAAAACCCCGGAGGTCTTCTAAAATAACTCAAACGCTATGAGACTCTCAATCTACCCCAAGCACCACCGGCCCTTGCCGGCCATAATTGGCGGCGGATAGTGTCAGATCGAAAATATCAACCTGACCGTTACGGTTTACATCGCTTCCGGCATCACTGCTGCCGTAGCGACTACCAATCAAGGCCAGGTCAAAAATGTCAATCTGATTATCACCGGTTGCATCCCCGCCGAGAAGGGTGATGACACCTAAATCCAACATGGTGGCACTGGCTAAAAGATTTCCCTCGGCCTGGGCGCTGAGGTAACCCGGAGCCGTAACCGTCAGACGATACGGATCAGTCGAAGCCGCTGCCAGTTCAAATGTGCCATCGGCGCCGGTTTCTATTTGCTTCTCTCCGGCACGCACCACGGCCCCACTGGCATTATCGCTGCCTTGAAGCGTTATCTGTCCTTTGATGATAACGCTCAAACTCACCTCAATTAGCCCATCTTGGGTGGTTGCGGCAAGGGACACACCATTGGGATTGGATAGCTTGACCTGCTCAAACACCACCGGCGTTTCACCAAAGGCTTTGGCCTGCCACGTCACTGCGATCAGCGAGCCGGTTCCCGCAAACGGGGGCGCAGGCGAGCGGCGGGCAACGGCAATGTTGATCACCCCATCACTGACCTCATTTTCCACCATAAAGGTTTCGACGCCTTCAAACACGCTGCCCAGAGCCACCTGAACACCCGGCGTGTCGGGATCCGCATCAACCACTTCCACCACCTCGGGATCGTAGCTCAAACGCAAGTCCACCCCATAAAGATCAGCAATGTCGGCAACCTCAACCTGAGCCGTTTCGCTGCCACCCAAAGCAAGAAGCAGAAATGCTGGCGACAGGCCAACGGTGGGGTCATCCGGCGAAGTCGTTGGGGTGGAGGTGGGAGTGGGGGTTAAGGTTGAAGTTGGTGAAGGGATGGATGTGGACGTTGGGGTTTGCTCGGTGGGAGTGGCCGAAGGGGTAGCCGTGGGGGTGGGTGTTTCGGTGGTAGGGTCAGGGGTTGTAGTTTCTACCGTAACAATGACGGTTAGCCCTGGTGTGGGGGTGGCTTCCTGGCAGGCTGCAATAATGTCGGCTACGGCCTGGCGCATCTCCGGGACTTTGGCATCCAGAAAATCCCCCGGCGACAACGAGCCGCCCCGGCAGGTCACCTCCGAGCGCGATACGATGTTGGACAGATTCTGATGGCAATATTCGCCACTGCCAAAAGGATCGAGATTTTTCTGATCAACCTTCCAGGCCATAAGGTTATTACCCGCGGTCAGCATCGCCGCGGAAGGTTCAGCGTTGGCAATACCCAGGTAGTCGCAATTACCGTAACAGCCGATGTAGCCAATGCCCATTGCGCCGCGATTGAAGCCATCAAACGCGCCAATCACGTCATCACCCCCGGCCCGGCCTTCGTAGATGTTGCCCACCGGGTCAATCAAATATTGGTAACCAACATCGCCCCAACCGAGAATGTGAGCGTGGTAATGCCAAATCGAGCGCACCACGGCGGCCCAGTCCTGGGCCGTGTTGGGGGTGGCGGTGTGGTTGATGACAATATGCGTCACCGGCTGGTATTTCGGCGGCCACCAGGGGCTGGTTTCATCGGGCGGGCAGCCCCAGACTGTACGCGGAATGACCAACGGCTTGGCCGGACAGGTCAATGAGGCCAGTCCAACCTCGGATTGCCGGGCCTGGGCCACGGCCATCTCGTCGCTGGGACCCTGGCTGGTGTCGTTGAAAAATAGAGTCAACTTTCGAAAAACCGGCGCCGTCCCATTGGCGCCCGCCTGCAACGTCACCTTGAATTGAACGTAAAGTTCGGCCGCATCAGCCCACACCAGCACACCGCCATATTCACCGTTCCGGGTGGGATAATATTCCACGGGCACGGGCGACCAATCGCCCCAACTTTGACCATCGTTGCTCAAGCGGGTTTCTACGGCCACAACCGCGCCAGCGGGAACGTCGGCCAGCCAGGCCGGACCAATGTCGGTGGTGAAATCCAGCGGTGAGCGGATGACCTGGGAAATGTAAACGCCCTGGTTTGCTCCTTCCGCCAACGTTAGACCACCGGGCGTAATCATCACCGCTTCGGCAACACCGGCCCGAGCAAAATCCTCAGCGGCCAGGATCACCTGCTGCGAAACAATGGCCGAAGCGCCATTCGCCGACGCATACGTTACCCGATCTGTATCGGCCCCCTGAGCCTCGGCGGCATGTTGTGCCGGAAGCAAGTGCCAGACTGCCAGCAACAACGCTGCCAGCAACAGACCCCAACTAACAACTTTTTTATGGGAAAAACAGATTTTTAAGAGATATTGCATGGTTAAGCCCTCCTCAATTACTTTTGCCAATTCTCCACCGGACCGTGTTTATTGTAATTACGCGCCACAATGACCAGATCAAAAATATCGATCAGGCCGTCGCCCGTAACATCTACCGACATATCGTTACCGGCATAACGAACGGCTACATACGTCAGGTCGAGAATATCAATCACGTTATCGTTGTTAAAATCTCCGGCAGGCAGGGTAATAACGCCCAAATTACCGGCAGGGGCACTGTGCTGCCCCGACAAATAGCCAAACCGCAATACTTGCAAACACTGTGGACGTTGACCGGCAGGCAGGGCTACAATTTCAAAATAACCATCCGGTCCGGTTGTCGCTGCCGCCGCCGCGCCGGAGACAATCTCTGCGCACGGGTCCATACTAACAAAAACCTCAGCACCGCTATGATTAGACCGGCCCTGCAATCGAACCGTCCCAGCAATAGTTATCGGATCGATACCCGCCACATGCGTTACGGCTGCCAGCGCATCCACTCGCGGCGTTACTCGCCCGTTGCGGTGATCGGTGATCGGCACGCCCGTTTCTTTTAGAACCGTTTCAATCCCAGCAGGAGTCAACAAGGGATCGGCCTGCAACATCAGGGCCGCTACCGCCGCAGCATGAGCCGTTGACATCGACGTGCCAGATTCCTGGCGCTGGCCACCACCCAGGGCAGTAGAATCAATGGCTACGCCGGGCGCCAGCAAGTCCAGTTCGGAGCCACTATTGCTGACACAGGCCACCTGGTCGACGGTAGCGTTTGTGTCCGTACAATTGCCCAGGGTCACTGTCCCCAGGTTGGCATCATAAGTACTCCCCACCGCCACAACGCCGGAAATACAGGCCGGAGCCATCAACGCATCGGCCAGCCCTCGATTGCCGGAAGCCGCAAAAACGGTAATCCCGGCATGGTTGGCAGCGCGAACAGCCTCAGCGTAGAGTTGGGTGTTGGCATCGGCGTTATCGCAAACGCCCGGGTAGGCGCCGCCGCCCAAACTGAGATTAATGGCTTTAGCCTTGAATTGATCCTGATGGGCAAGCAACCAATCCATGGCCGCAATTACATCGGAGGTGTAGCCGGTGCCGTTATTGCCCATCACCCGCACGGCCACAATGCCCGCATCCGGGGCACCCCCCCGCGGACTGGTTGTGCCCCGACCGGTGATGATCCCGGCAATGTGCGTGCCGTGCCCGTTGCCATCCTCGGCGCTGTTACTCTCGTCGGTATTGTCCGGTGGGCAGGTGCCGTGGCCAAAACATTTTTGGGCCACCAAGTTGTCAACAAGGTCCGGGTGGTCGGTGTCGATGCCAGTATCCAATACGGCTACATTGACTCCGGCGCCAGTGAAACCCAACTCATTCCAAACCGTGTCGGCCCCAATCAGAACAACACTCTCGGTTAGCGCAACCTGCACCGGCAAATCAAGGGCCACCGCCTCAACTTCGGGCTGGTTTAGCAACATTGCAAGTCCCTGGGCGGTCACCTGGCCGGCCAGCCCGGGCAAGACTTCGTATTGCTGAATCAACTGAAAATCCTCTACCGGTAACGCATCCAGAACCTCATTCTGACTCAGGGTCACGGCTTGCGCCTGCAACCCAACCGCAGGCGTCCGGAGGGATACCACCACTCTGACGGTTTCCTCTGTTGCCAGCGCCGAGGCAATATCGCCAGGATTATCGGGCGATTGGGCATGGGCCGGGTAAGTTGAATATTCAATTAACGTTATAAATACTACCAGCAGGGTCAGCAATCTGAATCGACGCATATTTCTTGGGCACCTCTTACCGCTCGGGCGGCGCCTGGAACTGGACACACGCGATGCTGCTTTGAATAAGTCGCTATGACCGGAAAGGGAAAAAAGAAGGGATCAGTCGGACTTACAGGCCCGGTGCAAAGCCCGTAAATCCGACGATCCACTCGTCCTACCATCGGCCTCAACTGACCTGGCGTCGCCCGGGTGATATTGTGCGCCACGAAATATGGCGCGCCACAAAACTTGGCATACCAGCAATATCACCCGTGGGCGACCTCACGTGTCGCCAGTCAAAATTTTGGACCGGCAGGTCAAACCACAAGATGATTACGGCAGCCGGGGCTGTTGCGGCTTTTGCGCCAAATCAGCCGGCGCACCGGGCTGCTGCTTAAACGCGCTGGGCCTGGAACCAGACGGGCGCGTTGGCTGTGGCCTGGCAGGTTGTTGCGTTTTGGCCGGGGCCACCGACCTGGATTTGCTCCCAATCACAATCAAACCAGCCAACACCACAACCCCCAGAAACATAATCACCACGGCAATAATCCACCAGGGGAAGTCACTGCCACCGGCCGCCGGAGGCGTTTCAGCCGGGCCCGATGCAGCGGCCTGTTCCTGGCCAATGGACAGGCCAGCCGTCTCGCTGGGGATGGTTTGTAATTGATCCGACACCAACTTGACCGACGCAAGGTCGAGCATGGTTGGTGTATTCTGTAATTTGTTAAAAGTGATCCGGCCCAAAGAACCACCACCGCTCACAGCCGGGGTTGGATTGAGGAGAGTCATAGCAAAGGTAACGGTGCCATTAGCCTCTTCGACCTTGTTGGCGACCACAAAACTCTGGCCCGACCCGGTTGGCAGCAGCGCACCCGGCTCAATCTGGATACCCGCCCTTTCCGCATCGGCATCCTGCACCGAGAAGACTGCCGGGTCAAAGATAACATTGAATTGCACCCCATAAAGGCTGGCCACCTTGTCAACCATTACCTCTACAGTTAAGGTGTTGCCGTTGTCCTCAACCTGCTGCAGGTAGATGCGAGCCGTTTCCTGCGCCAATGCCAGCGCAGAGAAATTCAACAACAGGATCAGAATCATTAATATAGAAAAAATAGTTCTCAGGGAAATACGTTTCATCATTATTACCTCCCAAAATTTTGATCAGCTTGACACGTGATAGGCGAACCCCGCCCCAGGATATTCCGTTTTCAGGATATTCTATTTTAAGAAAGAACAGGGGTACGGAAATTTCTTCCTCTGGCGCGCACCCTTTGCCGAAAATCGGGAACCAATCCCGCACCCCTGCAGTTCTACATTTGATACTTATAATTCGTCGGCCAATTGGCAGAGCCAGGGATTGGCCTCTGAGGTCTGGCCAAAGTTGGCCGACATCAGAATTAAGTCCAAAATGTCTACCTCACCATCAACATTCAGGTCGGCGATTTCGCCCGGCTCAGTACTGCCAAACACCAAGCCAATCGCTGCGGCGTCAACAATGTCGATTTCACCACTGTCGTCAATATCACCGGCCAGCAACATCACATCGTCCAGGCTGGTCAAGGCGTCGGTGGTGTGGACCACACCGGCACAGGCCGCAGCCAAAAAGCCGGGGCTATTGGCGGTCATGGTATAGGTGTCGGCCGGAGCGTCTTCAATCACAAAGTGACCATCGGCGCTGGTGAGGGCGCTCAGTTCGCCGCCTAAATCACCTACCGCGGTAACCGTATGGCCGGCTTGATTATCGGCAGCGCGACCTTCAACGGCCACATTACCGGCAATGTCGCCTTCGCCGTTACCACCGCCGCCGTCCTCACGGATAATGATCTCCAGGTCCACCAGACCGGACACCGGTACTTCGATACCACCTTTGGCACCCAACTTGGCGTTTACCAGGTGGATGGTAGTCGTCTGACCCTCGGGCGGTTCCGTCGCACCCACGGCCTCAAAGGTCAGGGTGGCCAGCACCACGTTACCGGCGACATTTTCCAGATCACCCTGGCGGCTACCGGCATAAGCCACTTTGCCCACGGCGTTGTCGATTTCGTTAACCGCCACCACCACCGGCTGCATGGCAGCACCGGGCACCATGCTGTCGTCTACCCCTTGCAGGTAGTCGGTCTCAAAGGCGAGTTCAAATTGGCCACCAAAAATACCAGGCTCTTCAACATTTTCGGCCACAATTGAAACCTTAAAGGTATCGCCAACATAGAATACCGGCGTAGTTCCAATGGCAGCGGTCCCGACGTCATCGCCCGGGAAGATTTGGACCGACATACTGACTTCCCCTGCTGTCGGCTCTTGGGCAGACGCAGGGCTAACTGAAGCTTGAATCCAAACGAGACTGCTCAGAACCAAAATTAAGGCCAGAAACAGTGACAGGGCTCGGATTCGTTGAAAAGTATTGTGAGAGAATCTCATGATTATTTGCTCCTTCCACATAATAAAATTAGTTGGAATTTATTTTCACTCCCCTGGTGGAGAGCTGCTAACACTCCAAAGCCAAAAGGCTCATTCGTTTCTGGGGTTGACAAAAAACGGATGAATTTTGTCAGACCCAACCGCAAACAAGCCGTGGCTAACCAAACTTGCGCCAGAACCCGATGGATGGGTTCTAACCATAACCTATTCATTTGAACAAACAAGGGGGAATAATCGTCGGGAGCGGTGACAGTAACTGCCTGACGAAAACGAAACCAATCCAACATAATGGTTATGGAGGCAAACATAGCCAGATGCACCGGATTCAGACTTGCCGGGCAAGGCTGAAACCTGCCTGGCGAGGTCAGTGAACAGGAATTAATTTGCAGCTTGGGCAAACCCAATACAAATCGCTTGGGCAACGTCAATGAATGACCCATTGCATTTACCATTATGTTTTGGATTGGTAAGGTACAGGGCAGAAATTTCTGTTATCTGATTTCCAAACCAAGTTTGGGAACAAGAAGAAGGGTGATTCCTGCCATACTCATTAATGTTAACGCCTAAAGCATAACATAAATCCTATCTGGCAACAATAGAGATTCGGTACCAATATTTGTTAACATTTGGTCAGAGGTTTGAGGAAAGACGCGAGGTTTTTGCCGGGCCATTTTTATAGTATCCTGTTGATGCCGACTAGGTACAACACAAAAAATATGGTATAATCCGTCCGGATTATACCCTTATTAAACAAGCAAGGTTTAAGGTGATAGTTACGCTTAAAGGGCTAAATACCGAGTCTGATATTTCAATAAACCACTACATTTAGTAGGTAAAAGTGACTCTCACCTATTTCCGATAATGGCTAATATCTTCACTCTAAACAAGGAGGTTTCATGTGAAGCTGCACGAATATCAATCCAAAAGCGTTTTTGCGGATTACGGCGTGCCTATTCCCGTTGGAGAAACAGCCACATCACCCGCTGAGGCACGCGCTATTGCCGAGCGACTTGGTGGGCCGGTAGTCATTAAAAGTCAGGTTCTGGTTGGTAGTCGAGGCAAGGCCGGGGGCATCAAACTGGCCCACAATCCAGACGAGGCCGAAAAAGTGGCCGGGCGAATTCTGGGCATGAATATCAAAGGGCTGACAGTTGACACGGTGTTGGTCGAGCAAGCCGCCGAGATAAAACAGGAATTTTATTTAGGAATTGTCATCGATCGCGCTTTGCAAAAGCCGGTTATCATTGCCTCTGCCTCTGGCGGCGTTGAAATTGAAGAAGTAGCCCGGACCAATCCCGAGGCCATTATTCGGCTACCGGTGGACCCTCAAATCGGTTTGCTCGATTATCAAGCCCGTGACCTGGCCTTTGACCTGGGCCTGCGGCGGACCTTGATCGGCCAATTTGTCCAAATTGTCAAGGGTCTTTACCGGGCGTTCATTCAATCGGATGCCACGCTGGCGGAAATTAATCCGCTGGTCATCACCGAAGAAGAACGGCTGTTGGGGGTTGACGGCAAGATTGTGCTGGACGACAACGCCCTCTTCCGCCATCCGCATCTGGCCGAATTGCGAGACGCACAAGAAGAAACTCCCTCCGAACGAGAGGCCCGGCTGGCCGGATTGAGCTACGTTAAACTCGACGGCGAAATTGGCTGTATGGTCAATGGGGCGGGGCTGGCAATGGCCACGATGGATATTATCAAACGTTTTGGCGGCGAACCGGCCAATTTCCTGGACATCGGCGGCGGGGCTAAAGCCGACAAGGTAGCTGTTGCCTTGCGCATCATCCTCAGCGACTCTAAAATAAAAGCGGTTCTCTTTAATATTTTCGGCGGTATTACGCGCTGCGACGAGGTGGCCCAGGGTATTCTGGCCGCCCTCAACCAGGTCCAAACCAACATCCCCATGGTAGCCCGTCTGGTGGGTACTAATGAGGAAGAAGGGCGCCAGATTCTGGCCAAGGCCAACTTTCCCAGCGCTTCCTCACTGGGTGAAGCAGCCCAAAAAGCGATAGCTATGGCCAAAGGAGCGTGGGAGGGGATATAACAAATGAGCATTTTAGTTGGCAAAAACACCCGCTTGCTGGTACAAGGTATCACCGGACGCGAAGGTGCATTTCATACCGAACAGATGAAAGCCTATGGCACAAATATTGTCGCCGGAGTAACCCCCGGCAAAGGCGGTGATTGGATGCAGGGCATTCCTGTCTTCGATACGGTGAAAGAGGCAATCGAAGCCACCGGGGCCAATACCAGCATTATTTACGTCCCGGCCCCCTTTGCTGCAGATGCCATTATGGAGGCCGCCGATGCCAACCTAAAACTGATTGTGTGTATCACCGAAGGTATTCCGGTGTTGGATATGATTAAAGTTCAGAATCTTCTCAAGAGGAAAGAAACCCGTTTGATTGGCCCCAATTGCCCTGGCGTGATGACTCCCGGTGAAGCCAAAGTAGGCATTATGCCGGCACACATTCATCAACCGGGTAACGTGGGCCTGGTCTCGCGTAGTGGCACCTTAACTTACGAAGTGGTACAGGCTTTAACCGACCGGGGCATCGGCCAGAGTACAGCGGTTGGCATTGGCGGCGACCCGATTATCGGTAGCACTTTTATCGACATCCTGGAATTGTTTGAGGGCGACCCCCTCACCGACCAGGTTGTCCTCATCGGCGAAATCGGCGGAACCGACGAACAGAAGGCAGCCCAGTTTATTGCCGAATCCATGAACAAGCCGGTAACCGCCTTCATCGCCGGGCGGACTGCGCCACCAGGCAAACGGATGGGACATGCTGGCGCTATCATCGAAGGTGGTGAAGGCACTGCTGAAGAGAAAATCAGAGCTTTTGCCGCCGTTGGCGTAAGAGTGGCACAATTACCCGAAGAAGTGGCCGATCTTGTGGCCAATTTGATGTAGAAAAAACTGAGAATAAGAAAGGAGCAGGGTAAATTTTTAACCTCTGAAAACAGGCTAAATAACTGCCTTACCCTCCTTCTGGCAACCCTGATCAAGATAGTGAATGACCAAGAGCTAACCAAACACATCGACACCACGCTGTATTTTAACCGCTGGATTGCCGTTGTACGCGGTCGAGTGGTAGGAGTCGGCTTAAACAGCCAGCAAGCCCACCGGGCAGCAACTCAGACTCGACCCAAGGACAAACCACAACTTTTTTATGTCGATACCGAGGGAAAACTCACCAGGTCAGAAGCCAAGGATTTGCCAAAAAACGTCGAAACGTAAGATCATAAGTCAACAAACCATCCAACAGCTCTGACATTTTATACTGATGGCAACAGTGACACTCAAAGAAGGGTGGCTTGATAACCACCCTCTTTTGCAACAGATAGTCAAAATTTCACAGGCCCGCCAGATAGAGATCTATCTGGTTGGCGGCGCCGTGCGTGACCTCTTGCTGGGACGAGAGAACATTGTAGACCTGGATTTTGCCGTGCCCGGAGATGGCCTGGCTGTGGCGCGGCAAGTAGCCAATGCACTCCAGGTTGCCTTTTATCCTCTGGACGTGGAACGGCAAACGGGGCGGGTAGTTTATGACACGCCGAATACTACCGGCCCGAAAAAAAGCTACCTGGATTTTGCCACCTTTCGCGGCCCGAGCCTGCTGGCCGACCTGGCCGACCGCGATTTCACCGTGAATGCGATGGCCTTGAACCTGGCCGAGCCAGCCGAATTGATTGATCCCCAAAACGGCCAACGTGATTTGCAGAGCGGTCAAATTCAAGCCGTTACCAACGATGCCTTTGAGAATGACCCGGCGCGGGTACTGCGCGCCATTCGCCAGGCCGCTGAATTTGGCTTTTCTATTGAAACCAAAACAAGGCAGCTTGCCCGCCAGGCCGCGCCCAAATTAGCCACGGTATCGCCAGAACGACAGCGGGATGAGATACTTAAATTGCTCAATACCCCTGCGCCCGGTCAGGCGGTAGAAGAATTGCATCAATTGGGCATATTGCCGCATATTCTGCCGGAAGTCGAAACGCTGATTGGGGTCGAACAATCACCGCCTCACTACCTGGACGTTTTTGACCACACCATCGCGGCGCTGACGACCTGGACGAAAATGCGTCAGGTTGACTTTTCTGACCCGCCAATAAGGTTACCGGCTGCCGTCAAACAGTATTTGCACGAACCGCTTGCCGGGAACGTGACCCTGGAAATGATAATGCCTGTGGCCCAGCTGTTACACGATACAGGCAAACCGGCCACGCGCACTGTGAAGATTCAAGAATCTGGTCACTATACGAAAACACAATTCTTGGGACACGAACGTGAGAGTGCTAAAATAGCTCGACAGGTAATGAATCGTTTTCATTTTAGCGGACAGGCAATTGGTTTTGTAGAAACGGTGGTGACCCAGCACATGCGGCCTTTGCTCCTGGCTCAGGAAGGCACGGCGAGTCGCCGGGCAATTTACCGGCTGTTCCGAGACACAACCGGCCAAAACTATCAGGCCGGCGTTGCCGTGGCGCTTCACGCCCTGGCCGATCAACGAGCGACTTATCCGCCGGGCCAGGGTCAAGCCGAGGAAAAGGCTTTGCTGGAAATCACCAACAAACTCATCACGGCCTTTTTTGAACAGCGGGAACAGGTGGTTGATCCGCCGCCGATCCTCAATGGCCGTGATTTGATGGCCGAGTTAAACCTGGCCCAGGGACAGCTTATTGGCCAGTTGCTGGACCGACTCAGAGAAGCCCAAGCAACGGGGCAGGTCCAAACCAGACTTCAAGCCCTGAACTTTATTAAAACCGACCCGGAATTTTTGAAACACAAAGAGGAAAATTAGCCGTGGCCAAACTTGTTATTTTTGAAGCCGTGGAAGGTGCGGATACTATTTTTGAAGACTTCGAACTTTTGACCAATAATATCCTCATTGGCTCTGGCCCGGATAACCATCTGGTTCTGGATTCGCCAGAGGTTGACCCCACCCACGCCAGTTTGGAATTACGCAACAACGATTGGGTTTTACAAGACCTGGGAAGTCCGGGGGGAACTCTTGTCAACAACAACGCAATCAAAGGCCCCTATCGCCTGAAACACAACGATCTCATCGAGTTAGGTGGTATCCAGATGAGGTTTACCGCTGAAGCCTTGGCCCTTGAAGCCGAAGAAGGAACGTCCACCACGGAAGACGTCGGCGACGATGGCGGCGAACACATTAGTGGCCGGGTTTGGTTTGCCACCCTGGTCGGAGGAACATTGGCCGTTATTTTTATTGTTCTGTTTCTCTTGATTGTAGCCGATGTTTTGGGGGTTCTCAAAATTACCGACTTACTACCCTGGCTGGGCTGGCTTTATCCACCCGCGTAAACGGCCAGAACCAGTTGAGGGGTAATATTGGCCTCGATGAAGGCCGCGACCAACAACACCGGCAGCACCAAAAAAATGAGGATTTTGACGAAATTGGCCGTGGTCAGGATAAGCCCCTGCCCTACATCCAGGCCGGCGGGGGGCGAGACCAACCCGGCGCCCATGCGCAAGGCAAAGGTCATCCCGATAAAAACGACCGGTAATTCCAAAATACCGTGCGGCAAAATAAAGGCGATAACAAACAACCAGGGATTGTAGCCCAGCATGACAACCTGGGTAATGAGAAAACTCACCAATCCCATATTGATGAGGGTTAAAAATAAAACCAACGAGCCAAAAGTCAAAACGCTAACAAAACCGGCCAGGATCATTACCCGCAAATTGTTAAAGAAAATATAACTTGTATCGATTTTAAGTAACAAACGTACCTTCTCGATATTGGCAAAAGTATCCGCCGAAATCTCGTGCAAAGGGAAGGCATCACGGGGAATAGGAAAATATGGCGCCACCATCGCGCCCAAAATAGCGGCGACCACTGCCGTAATCAACACCACCCCAAGCGGTAGCAGTTGCTCTCTGAGCAATAACGGAATATCATGGCGGTAAATTCTGAGCAGGTTAAACCGGGCCGACTGGCGGTCACCATGCCGGGCGGCCAGTTCGGGCGGGCGCAAGAAGTAACCCAGAAAATCTCGCCCCACACTCTTCAGGCTTAGTTCATCTAACTCTTTGGATAAAATATCCTCTCGATTAAAGGTGCGAATCCCCATTCGCACCAAAATCAGATCGACCACCAACAAACCGGCTACAAACCACCATAAGGCCCTGTATTCAGCGTAAAACATCACAACACTCTCCAACTGAATCAACAAGGCCATGGGCACGATAATAAAGCTGGCCAACAGATTGGCCGCCCGCACGCTGGTAGTCTGGCTGGAGATAACCACGGCCCCGGAAACCATGACCAACGCCTCGGCAAAGGTGAGCATGAATACCAACACGGTCAATTCGAGGGGCGGAATCCAGGGGGGCGACGTTGACAGACGCATCACCAGAAAAACGGTTATGCCCAGATAAGCCGCCAGCACCGGCAATAGCAGCGAAGACAACATCTTGCCCAAATAGAGTTCAAGATCGCTGACCGGCATCGATAGAATCGGTTCGATGCTGTTGCGCTCCTTTTCACCCACAAAGGATTCAAGGGCAATAATCAAAGAAAAAGAAATGGGGAAGAAGCCAACCACCATCAGCAAAAAGGGATTAATCCGCTCCACCAGAATCGGGTCGGTGAATTGCGAAACCCAATTGGTGGCCCATCTCGAGGTAAAATCCATTAAAAAAGGAAATAGAAGGGTCAGGATAAAAATGGGGGTGAGAATACGCCAATCGCGCAGGCTATCGCGCAGCTCCCGACGGGTGAGAATGAAAGCTGTCTGAAGGGTGTTGCGCTCGAGGCGGGGGATAGTTTGTACAGTCATGAGGTACTCCTAAACTTTCAGCGAGTAGCCCGAACAGGTAATTCTTCTCTGGTCAATCTCATCGGTCGGGGCCATTGATCAATTACCCCGACATCTGGCCGGTTTCAACAATCCGCAGGTAAATTTCTTCCAGGCTACGCGGTACTTCACTAAGGGTTACCACGGGGACATCTTGTTGCGCCAATTCATTCAACAAGCGCGGATTAAACTCGGCCGGGTTGGGTACCGTATATCGTATCCAATCCTCACCGGCAGCAACCACCTTCACCCGCTTATCCAGTTTATCTACCAAACCATTGAGGGAATGAGCCAGACGAATCTCCATTATCGGGTCGCCCAGGAGGCGCGCTTTAAGTTCTACCGGCGTTCCCTGGCCAATAATTTGTCCCTGGTGCACAATGGCAATCCGGTCGGCCAGTTGTTCGGCCTCGGCCAGGTTGTGGGTGCAAATAACAATGGTACGTTTTTCTCGGCGCAGCCCGGCAATAGAATCCCGCACCAATTTGGCGCTCTGGGGGTCCATCGCCGAGGTCGGTTCATCCAAAAAGAGTACCTGAGGATCGTGCAGCATGGCCCGCACCAGGGTGAGTTTCTGCTTCATGCCCTTGGAGTATTTGCCAACCTGCATGTCGTGGGCGTGCCACAATTCAAACCGCCGTAAGAGTTCCTCACTGCGCTGTTGGATCATCTCACCAGACATTCCCTGCAACTCACCAAAAAAACGCAAATAATCCAGTCCCTTCATGCGCAAATAAAGGCCGGGGAATTCGGTCAGCAGCCCAATCACCCGGCGAACAGCTTTGGCCTGGGTTACGGTATCAAAACCGGCGATTCGGGCGCGCCCACTGGTAGGCTTGAGAATGGACCCAAGGATGCGGACTGTGGTTGTTTTTCCGGCCCCGTTTGGCCCCAACAAGGCCAGTACCTCGCCTTCAGATACGTTCAGCGAAATATCTTTAACGGCAACAAAATCGCCAAATTGTTTGGTCAGACTCACGGCTTCAATCATCAGATTTACCTCGTGGCGGATAGGAGAGTTACCGGTTTGAGTATCTCCTTCTAGTGTAGCCTGAAGAAAAAGGGTTGTCAATAGTATTCCGCTCTTGGCTCTGTTGCTTGCTTTGGTGCGGCTGCTTCATGGCCAACACTTATCCTGGGCGCAAGGCGACTGAAATAGCTGGCGTTGGGCCAAAATAATCACGCTTTTTAGTTACCCGGCGCCTACTTTCAGTATAGCACATTTCGCTCAGGTCTGTTCGACCCATTTCTGACCAAAGTTTGACGATTTCGGCAAGAAGGCCAAAACAGCCTCAGCCAAACTCCCTTCATATCTGGTCATTGAGGAAAAGAGGAGTATAATTGACCACAGATAGGTGCAAAAAAACTGTCACTGTGTTTGCGACCACTCTGTCGGTCACAGACTGAGAATCACCAGCAAGGCCACAATCGTAATCGCGCCAAATTCCCAGATAGTGCGGCGAGAGAATTTACCCAAAAGCTGCTGTTGGGCTAAACCGGTCAACACATAAAAGAGCAGAAATAGGCACAAACTGGCGCTCAAGGCACTGGTTCGCCAATAATTCAAAGCCCAGGTAATTTGCCCCATAATTAAACCTATGACCACGGCAAACACCCACACCCTGGCAATGGTTTCAGGATTCTGCCGTAAGAGAGCCAGAGAGATCATGCCACTTACCAACAAAATACTGGTAGCGCTCAGCGCGCCACGACTGCGGGTTTGATAGATAAGTAAAAAAAAGGCCAAGGCCAAACCATACGCCAGCAATTTCTGCCACAGATAACCCCAACGGTAAACTGTTGGGGTTGGCGAAATTTGTCGATACTGGGCAATGATGGTGAGCCACAACAATAGTCCTATGCCAACCAGGGCCACCGCCCAGACAACCGGATTGGGAGTCAGTCCCAGAGTTTGGGTGGCTAAAATCACCAGCAGGCCCGGTAACATCCAAAAAGGTGCCAGATAGGCCATCCGCCGACCGGGCAAGTCAGGATGTGACCGGATAACGGTATCCGTACCGGCCATGGCTAAACCGGCCAGCAGGAAAGCCATCAACCACTGCCGGGGCAAATCAAGGGCGAGAGGCGTGGAAAATAGAGAGACGGCGACGGTTTGCGTCGGAAATTTAAGCACAAAATATAGGGCTAACCCGATTAAGGTTACACTTACTACCGCGCTAATTCTTTCGTATACAGGCATAAGCAATAGGGAACTTCACCTCAAAAACTGTCCGACCATTCTAGGCCGGTCAAAGTAGTTTGTCAATCATGCACCAGTCAAGGGAGATTACGCCAATTCCAACCACCTCCAAGAGATTTTTGAAATTCTTCAAAGGCCAGCAACTATTCATTGGGCTTATTATTTTCCTACCCTTTGTTCTTTTCTGGCGATGGGGGTTTACGGGCGAGGTCCTCTTTTGGGGCACGCCCCTGTATCAATTTTGGCCCTGGCACCAGTTGGTCAAAACCAGTGTTCTGACCGCAGAATGGCCCCTGTGGAATCCTCTGCTGGGCAACGGTACACCGCTGCTGGCCAACTTGCAGACTGCCGTTTTCTATCCGCCCAATCTGTTGTATCTGTTCTTGCCCGTTGAACATGGCTTGACCTTGTCCGTAGTTTTACACCTGATCCTGGCCGAATTATTGATGTATATCTATGCCAGATACATTGATCTGTCTCCCTTTGCCGCCACAGTATCGGCCTTGACCTATATGTTTAGCGGTTACCTGATAGGCCGCACCCAATTTGTCACAATGGTCAATGCCATAGCCTGGTTTCCGCTGCTTCTTCTGTTGGGTGACAGAATCGCCACCCGGCGTCAGCACCGCGACATCCTCTGGCTTGGGCTGGTTCTGGCCATCCAATTCCTGGCGGGGCATGCCCAATTGTGGTTCTACGGTCTCTGGCTCAGCGGGGCCTACATCTTTTTCAGAAGCTGGCAGGCAGCGGGTCAACCAAACCATACAAGACTCATCAACCCCAAACAGTGTTGGCTGGCAGTTGGGCTGGCCGGTTTAAAATTTGGACTGGCCGTGGGGCTGGCGATGCTACTGGCCGCAGTTCAAATTCTGCCTACTGCCGAACTCACGGCGCAATCTGCTCGTCAAAGCGGCGCAGAACGCCTATTTGCCCTGTCTTATTCCTTCTGGCCCTGGCGACTCATCACCCTGCTGGCCCCCGACTTTTTCGGACATCCGGCCCGGGGCAATTACTGGGGCTATGCCAACTACTGGGAAGACCACGCCTACATCGGGGTTCTACCTTTTTTGTTGGCACTAATCGCTATCTGGCATTATCTCAAGTCTGGTTCAAATCAACGTAATCTGCAATCTCCAGCCCCCGATTATGCCCCACCAATTTTCCGGCAAATCGTTCCCTTCTTTGCCCTACTCATTCCCATTAGCCTGATTCTGGCGATGGGCTGGCATACGCCCGTTTATCTCTGGGTATTTAACACCATTCCCGGTTTTGACTATTTCCAGGCCCCCGCTCGCCTGCTGATTTGGTATACCCTTGCCATTACCATTCTGGCGGGCATCGGCGCGCAAACTTTTGATCTCACCACATTGAGCTGGCGGGGTTGGCGGCGATTCCTCATCGCCGGGGTGGGGATTACGCTGGCCGGTCTGATAGGCCGATTCTTTCTGGTCGGTAGAAGTCTCACTTTTCTGACAGCCACCCTGACCCTGGGCGTGTTGCTTACCATCTCGATTATCATTCTATTAAACTATCCGCTCCAAAAGAGCCTCTCTCGAGTCAAAGAGACGCTTTGGCAGGTGGTCGTCCTGATTTTTGTGGCCCTGGATTTACTATGGTTTGCCTTTCCCCTTATCCCCAGCCTGCCGACAACCATCTTCAACCAACCCATCATTGGCGCCAATTTTCTCAGCGCGCAGGCAGGGCAGACCCGCTTTTTTGTTGACGATCAATTTGCGCACGCCATCAAATTCAACCGATATTTCCGTTTTGACGCCTTTGGTCCCTTGCGCGTTGACTATTGGCAAGGGTTCAAGGAAACGCTCGTGCCCAATGTGGGGATTTACGCCAACCTGCCCACCGCCAATAACGATGACCCTTTGACGATTGGACGGTGGCAGCAATTGAGCAATTTGGTAAAACAGTCTGGCCCGGCGCAACAAGCCCGGCTGCTGGCAATGATGAACGTGGGTTACTTCATTGGCAGTTCATCCCAGCCTACCTGGCCGGTGAGTTATGATGATGGAACGATTGCCATCCAACGAATACCCAACGTGTTGCCAAGAGCCTATTTTGTAGCCCAAGCTTACCCGGCCCCAACCACCAACGACATCGTAGATCGATTAACCTCACCCAATTTTGACCCTAATCGCGAAGTGATTATCATGGATACTGGCAACGCCCTGAACCTTAAACCTAAGGCCCACCTGTTAACTGATATTTGGCCGGTGGATGTTAATGAACAGGGATGGCAGCGGGTTTCACTTCTGGTTGACGCCCCAACGGCCGGTTTTGTGGTTTTAACCGATACCTTTTACCCTGGCTGGGAGGCCACCGTCGATGGCCAGCCAACGGCCATCTGGCCGGCCAATCTGGCCTTTCGCGCGGTGGCGGTAGCCGCCGGGGAACACGAGATCGTGTTCAGATACCGCCCGGCCAGTTTTATCGCCGGTTTATGGCTAAACGGCATCACGTTGGTCATCATGTCCATCATTGCTGCCTGGCCTTTAGTCCGTCATCTAAACTTAAGGAAAAGCCCTTGATTATCTCAGTAATTCTATTCGCCCTCCTCGGCTGGTTGGTGGGAATCGCCATCAATCATGCCGCCGATATTTTACCCAAACGCCAAACAGTCTTTCAGAAACCCAAATGCCTGAATTGTAGCACGCCGCGTGCCTACCCGGCCTGGAGCGCTCTCATTACCATCCTGACCGGACAGAAAAAATGCCCGTCCTGCGGACAGCCACAAGGATACCTGGTTCGAGCCATCATTATCGAGCTGGCGACCCCGGCTTTCTTTGTTTTTCTGCTGCAACGGTATGGTTACACCCTCAACTTGGTAATTATCACCCTCTACACGGCCATTCTTATTCTGGTTACCGTTACCGATTTGGAACACCGGCTCATCTTCAATGTGGTGATGTTACCCGCTCTCATCTTCGCTCTGGCGGCTGCTTTTTTCACGCCGGGTCTGGCCTGGCCTACGGCGTTGGTGGGTGGCGCGACGGGCTTTATCCTCAGTTACGTCGCTGCGCTGCTGGCCCGCGGGGGATTGGGGAGCGGCGATGTCATTCTGTCTGCCTTTTTGGGCTTAATCCTTGGGTTTCCCCATATCATCTTGAGTCTGATTTTTGGCGTTTTTCTGGGCGGCTTTGTCGCCCTAATCCTGCTGATGACCCGGCGCGTAGGCTTAAAAAGTTTTATTCCTTATGGACCTTTTTTGACCATTACCGGCTGGATGATGCTGGTTTGGGGCGAGGAAATATGGAGATATTACTTTTGGTGAAGGAAAGAAAATACTTATGACCGAACCGATACGAGCGCGTATCTTGATTGAGGGCCGGCTCCAGGCGATGAACTTTCGCTTTAACACCCAGCGACAGGCCAAAAAACTGGAACTGACCGGCTTTGTGCGCACCCTATCCGACGGACGCATTGAAATCGAAGCCCAGGGCGAGCAAAACAATATCGAAAAACTGTTAGCGTGGTGTCAGGAGGAACCTCAAAGCAGCCAAATCCGCAGCATTCTTTACCGCTACGACGAACCCAAAGACAACTACACCGATTTTGAGGTAAGGTAAAGGGATAGATTAAAGCTGTTTGGGCTGAGGCATAATCTCGCCTCGTCGACGGGGGAGGAATTGGAACACCCGCTGAATGTCCTCCAGGCTAATCAAGCCCCGGAAATGAAGGCCATCATACACCGCTGCCACTCGCTGGGGGGTTTCAGCCAGTTTCTCCAATACCTCGTCCAGCCGGGCGTAAAACCCGACCACCGGCACATTGTGGACAGGCTGCATCACCTCGGTCAACGGCTGCTGCCCCTGTCCCTGGGCCATCGCCTGGGCAACCTTGCGGTTGGTGGTAAAGCCAAGCAGTTGACCGTTCGTCGGATCCAACACCGGAAAATTCGCCTGGTAACTGCCCATCACCACCGGGGCCACCTGTCCCACGGTGGCATAAGGCGGCAGAGAAATAGGATTGCGACCCAACACCTGCCCAACCTGCCACTGGCGCAGTTTACCCCGGGTCGCCGCCACCAACCCTTCCTGGCTTCCGGCCATAAAAATAAAGAGCGCAATTATTGCCAACCAGAACTGCATGGACAAAATGGCAAATAACCCCAGACCAAAGGCAAAGACACGCCCCACCGTAACCGCAATCTTGGTAGCCCGATAGTAATCGGTAAAAAAACCGAGCATTGCCCGAAAGACACGCCCGCCATCCAACGGGAACGCCGGAATCATATTGAAAACAACCAGAGAAATGTTGGCCCCCAGCAAGAAGGTCAACAAACCTAACATTCCCGGTTGGGTCATTAACCTCAGAGAAAATGGGATCGACTGGCCTATCATCAAACCCACCACCAGGGGCAATAGGATCAAGGCCAAGATCACATTCACCAGAGGGCCGGCCACGGCCACAATCAATTCCTGAACGGGCTTTTTGGGCATTCGCTCCAAACGCGCTATCCCGCCAATGGGCAACAACGTAATATCTCTTACCGAAATACCAAAACCCTTCGCCGCCACACTATGCCCCAACTCGTGCAACAACACCAACGTGAAGATGGCCAGGGTTACCAGCATGCCGTACCAGGGACCGGCATTGCCCCCATAACTAAACGCACCCCAGACCAGAATTAAAAGAAAGGTCAGGTGCACCTTGATGTCAATACCAAATATCCGTCCTATTCTCAAGGACCAGCCCATTATTTATGCCTTTCCAACCGTGAGGACAGGTCTCTACATACAGACCCTACGGCCAAAAATTCGGAAGTTTTTCTTGAAAACTATCGAGGATTAGGGATAGTATATCCTAATTGTGTTAGAAATACTATAGAACAAGCTTAAAACCAAATGAGAAAGAACGACCTGTGCAATAGGTCGAATAATTCCCCGAAGGGGCGGGGGGTTTGGGGGGTAGTTCCCCCCATTATCCCCCCTTCCCTGTGCCGCTATTGCACAGGTACAGAAAGAAGAAACCTTTGCATCTTTCTTGTGTCTATGGGTGAGGTAGAGTAAAATCAACGCGCGGGTTAGATCTGAGTTTAGGTTCAAGATTTGGGTATGTCAAAACATCGACACAGCACTGCAGCCTCAATTACTACCGGCTTACGGCTCAACAATCGCTATCGGCTGGAGGAACAGCTTGGGGAAGGCGGAGCCGGGGT
Source organism: Anaerolineae bacterium (assembly GCA_016926805.1). Lineage (GTDB taxonomy): Bacteria > Chloroflexota > Anaerolineae > 4572-78 > J111 > JAFGNV01. The sequence continues at coordinate 10,219 of JAFGNV010000039.1, read as the reverse complement.
CATCTATAAAGCCACCGACGAACAATTGGGCCGCGTTGTGGCCATCAAACTTCTCACCGATAAGGAGAGCCTGGCCGGGGATAAACGGCAACGTTTCCACAGCGAAGCTCGTTCCGTGGCCCGGCTCAACCACTCGCATATCATCACTCTTTACGATTATGCTGAAGCCGAGGAAGGTTGGCCCTACCTGGTGATGGAATTCATTCCTGGCCAGGATTTGTGGGCTGTTGACAACAGTTACAGTCCCGACCTGATGCCGTTTTCCGAGTCTCTCCCTATCATCGACGATATCCTGAACGCCCTGGAATACTCCCACGCGCGTGGCGTCATCCATCGTGACCTCAAACCCGAGAACGTAATGATTACCGTCAACGGGCAGGTCAAGGTGATGGATTTTGGGCTGGCTCGCATCCAGGGCCAGTCCCGCCTGACGGAGGAGGGTTTGGTAGCCGGTACGGCCTCATATCTGGCACCGGAGTTGGCCCTGGGCGAGGAGAGCGACCACCGCGTAGACCTGTACGCGATGGGCGTGATTATGTACGAGTTGCTTACGGGGCGCCGGCCTTTTTCTGGCGACGACCCGTTGACGGTCATTTCCCAACACATCCACGCGCCGGTGGTGCCTCCGCAGCACTACAACCCCAACATTCCCGATGACCTGCAAACCATCATTCTCAAATTATTGGCCAAACGCCCCAACGAACGCTACGCCACAGCCAGCCAGGTTCGCCAGGATTTGGCTCCTATTCTGATCCGTCTCCGGGGAGGCGTTATCGAACTGGATACGGCGGCTGGCAATTTACCCAAACAGATGCTGGTTCTGGAAAGTTCCACCTCTCACCAACTTCTACTCGACCGCATTGCCCAGGGCAAGATGGTGGGCCGGGAAACCGAACTAACCGAACTCAAACGTCGTTGGGACCTGGTTCGTTTGGGAGAACCCGATGTCGAACCCCTCGTTTTGATTTCCGGTGAAGCAGGCGTCGGCAAGAATCGGCTGCTCCGCGAGCTACGAGTCTATACCAGCCTGCGCGATGGTTACATTCTATCAGGCATTGCCCGAGAACAAGATAGCGGTACGCCTTATGCCATCTTTGCTAACACCCTGCGCAGTTACGTGCGCGAGCAAACGGCCAGTGTATTGCGGCGTCAAACCCCGGATTTCATCGCGGCGGAGGTGGTCAAGCTGGCGCCCCAACTGGCCGAAAAGATCGGTTACATCCCTCCCAACCCACCCCTGGAACCGGAAGCCGAGCGGGTCCGGTTAATGGAACAGATCAGCAAGTTTTTGTTAAATATGGCGTATGAACAACCTACCTTGCTGGTGCTGACCGATCTGCATTTCGCCGACGCCGGTAGCCTGGATATTCTACAAACCCTCATCTGCCACGCTTCAACAACGCCGCTACTGGTGGTAGGCACCTATCAAGATGTCGCCCTGAGTTACGCCCATCCGCTTAACCGCCTCATCGCCACTGCGGAGTCGAATGAATTGCTGCACCGCATTCCCCTGCGCCGACTGGCGTCGGAGATGGTCAAACAAATGCTGGAGGCTCTGTTGGGGAACAGTGTCAGCAAGCAGTTTACGGATTCTATCTATCAGGCCACCGAAGGCAACCCGCTTTTTATTGAGGAAGTTATCAAAAGTCTGGCCACCGACGGACAACTCATCCTGCGTGAAGGCCGCTGGATGCAGCGCGATACAGGCCAACTGCGCGTGCCTGGCAGCATCAAATCGGTGTTGGGGGGACGGTTAGAACGGGTCAAAAAATCCACCCGAGAATTAATGCAACTGGCCGCGGTTATTGGCCGGAGTTTTAACCTTAACTTACTGGCCGAGGCTAGCCCGCACAATGACGAAACCATCCAGTGGGCCATCGAACAGGCGCTCAGTTACCAGTTGATTGAGGTCAGCAAAATTGAAGACCAACCCGGCAACGGCGCTGAACCTGGCATCAATATCCACTACCAGTTCCAACACGCGCTGATCCGGGAGACGTTATACGAGGAACTACGCCCGCTGCGCCGTCGCCAATTGCACCGCCAAGTAGCCCGCGCTATAGAAAAACTTGTCGATACGCAGGTTCTTCAAACAACCCCCGCCGTGCTGGCCCATCATCTAATTGCCGGAGCCCAAGATGAAAAAGCTGTGCCTTATCTCCGCCGGGCCGGGGAAATAGCATATCAGGTATACGCCAATACCGAAGCGGTTGAGTATCTCCAACAAGCGCAGGAGATTCTGGAAGATATAGCGCCGGATTTAACCAATGAGAGCCTGGAGTCGAACCTGAACGAGCAGTTCTGGCTGCTGCGTCAGATACGAAAAATCCTCAACATAACCGGCGACCGTGAACGGGAGCTAAATGCTCTGGAAAAACTCCTGGCCGTGGCCGAAGCCCTGGGCCATAAACAACTGTGGGTCGAAGCGATGTCGCGCCAGGCCACCTACTATTGGGAAGTGGGCAAATTGAATCAGGCCGAAGAAATTGCCCGGCAGGCGCTCAAAGTTGCCCAAGAACACAACGACCGGCAAGGCGAGCAATATTGTCTGGAACAAATTGCGCGGGTTTTGTGGACTCGCCGCGACGCCGACAGTATGACTTACGCGGCCCAGGCCCTGATGATTGCCCAGAATTTGAACGACCGGGAACGTGAGGGAAGACTGACCGAGCTGGTCGGTCACATCTATACCGACACCCTGCACGACCCGCAACGGGCAGAGATTCATTTCAACCGGGCGTTGGCCATCTGCCGTGAAACCGGCAACCGCATTGACGAAGCCTGGACGTTGTGGGGCATGGGGGGGCTGGCGCAGTTTGTCGATGATTACACCCGTGCCCTGCAATATTATAATCAGGCCATACAGATCTCCGAAAACATCGGCGCCTCGCTGCAAGTTGGGTGGGATTTATACCACGTGGGCGACGCCTGGTACAATCTGGGCAGTTACGACCAGGCCCTAGACAATTATCAACAGGCTCAGGCCATCTTTAACGCTTCCAATCACCAGCGGGGTCAAATTTATGTGCTTATTTCCCAGGGACTCGTCCACATTGTGAACGAGCAATTTGATAAAGCGGGAAATCTATTAAGTCAGGCGGTAAAACGGGCCGAGGAACGCAATGATCTGACCCTGATGCTCAGAAGCTACCAGGCTCTTTCTGCTTACTATCGGACTCTGGGCGGCGAAGAGAACCTGACCAATGCCATCCGCTTGAGTAATCGCATTATCAAGCTAACCAGCGAGGGTGGACACCACGAACACGAATTGCTGGGCTACTACTTGCGAGGTGCCAGCTTCTTTGAGTTAAGAAATTTAAACGAGGCCCGCAAAAGCTCCGGGTTAGCTATTGAGCAGTTAGAGCGACTAACCTACCTGCACTCACCTCAAATTTCGGCGGCCGAAATCTATTACGAACACAGTTGTATTCTGAACACGTTGGGGCAGGTGGTGACAGCGCAAACTTATTTACAAAAAGCCTATGACGAAACCCTGCGCAAGGCCAATCTCATTGTGGACTCGCAACAGCGTCGCGATTTCCTGGACAATGTGCCAATTAATCGGATAATTCTCAGCCAGGCCGGACAAGGAGCAGAAAGTTAACCCCGCGTACTGTTCAACCAACCCGCCAAAAGAAAGAGCAGAGCTAAAAAAGCTCTGCCCCTTCCGCCATTATATTTTTGGTGGTGAATTATCTCAACAAGGTTTTACTCCCCGGTTGCTGCTTTTTTGGCCTCCCAATCGACCCTCCACTCGGCCACCGGGTCGCCGGTAACCGGGCTAATGACCGGGGTGAGCCAGGGTTTGTACAGCCTGACGTAGGTGTAGTAGTAAATGGGGGCAATGGCTGTTTCTTCATCAATAAAGATTTTTTCGGCCTGCGCATACAATTCCTGACGTTTAGCGGGATCTGGCTCAAAGGCGGCTTCCTCTACCAGTGCATCAAACTCTTCATTGAAGAATTTGGCATAGTTCTGACCGCTCTTGGAGTGATACACATCATTCAGCCAATTGTTACTATCCGGATAGTCGGCGCACCAGCCCAAACGATAAATATGGGGTTTTTCCTCATCAGGGGCATCCGGCAGTAACGTATTCAGGAAAACTGCAAATTCCTGGTTCTCAATGGTAATGTTGGCCCTGGGGAAAGCTTCCACCCACATCGCCTGGATAGCCTGGGCAATCTGGGCGTGGGCCTCGGAAGTGTTGTGCATTAACACCAAATCAAGACCTTCACCATCGGGATAGCCGGCCTCGGCCAGCCAGGCCTGAGCCTGGGCCAGTTGGTCGGCATAGTTCTCCTGCACCAGCCAGCCAGCAATGTCAAAGTTATCCGCTACGTTACCAAAAATCCCCGGTGGGGCAAACGAATGGGCCGGAAGCTGATCGCCCTTGGTTACATTGTCAATCAGGCTCTGGCGGTCGATGGCGGCAGCAAAGGCTTTGCGCACTAACACGTTATCAAACGGTGGTTTGGTGTTGACAAAGCCATAGTAGTAGGTACACAGGCGTGGGGCAATGAGCAATTCCTGACTTAACTGTGAATCAGCCTTGATGCGGTCCATATCGGGCAGCGGCGGGCCCCACCCGGGATCGGCCATAAGATCAATTTCATTATTTTCGTACATAGCCATGCCGGTGGACGCCTCTTGAATGATCGGGCCACCAAATAACTCTATCTGTACCTCATCGGCGTTTACCCACAGCGGGTTCTTTTCAATCCAAATCTCGGCGCCATGCGTCCAATCTCGTAGGGTATAGGGACCACTGGTTACAATTAAACCGGCCTCGGTCCAGTTATCACCCCACTCTTCAATGGCCGCTTGCGGCTGCGGGAAGGTGATCCACATGGCCGTAATAGCGGGGAAATAAGCGGCCGGCTCTTTGAGGGTGAACACAACGGTTGTGTCATCGGGGGCGCTTACGCCCACCGCGGCTTTGATGTCTTCAAAGTCTTCGGCGTTGGGATCGACAGTGTTTAGTTCTTCCGCACCCGCAATCATGTACAGCACATAAGCATAGTTCGAAGCCGAGTTGGGATCCAGGGTGCGCAGTACACCGTAAACTACATCCTGGGCCGTCACCGGCCCTAGGTCTTCAAACTCGCCAGTGTTAGGGTCACGATGAACCCAGTGAATATCATCCCGCAAGCTGTACGTCCAGGTCAAACCATCCTCAGAAACGCTCCAATCAGTGGCCAGAGACGGAATGACATTAGCCTTTTCATCAAAAGCAGCCAGACCCGTGAATATTTGACGAATAAAGAAGAGGGACGTGGCATCGGTGGCCAGGGCAGGATCAAGACTGGGTGGTTCGGTACCAACAATGGTATCAACCCGCACTCGATCCGCATCCGGGTCCGCAGCAGCTACTTCTTTGACCACCTCTTTGACCACTTCTTTCTCCACCTCAACTGTTTCCACCACGGTGATGGTTTCACCTTGCACTTCTTTTTCCACAATCACCGTTTCAACAATGGTCTGTGGTTCTGGTTGAGCGCCGCATTGGGCAGCCATAACGGCCAACAACGCGACTATCACCAACATGAACCATATTTTTTTAGAAAACATAGAACCTCCTTGTGAAAATAAATAATTTTAAACTTTTTACCTGCACCCGCCTGACGTCTCTCGTCATCAGAGTGAGTCAGGCTCACGCCAACACATCTATATTAACTCAACGCCATTTCCACCAGCCTGTCGACACAAAATTTGTCTCAAATTTGGAGGAATGACGAACGACGATGGATGAAAAACAGATTGGTCATTGGCCGCTGGTCACTAGTCGTCCGTCGTTGGTCATTGGTCATTGGTCGTTGGTCGCTGGTCGTTCATCGTCGGTCTCAGAAAGGTGACCCAAACAAAAAGGGCAAGACCCTGAAGTCTTGCCCTGATCAAGAATTAAACCTATTCTCGTTCCCAAACTGGGTTTATAGGCCCAAACAAGTTTGGGAACGAGGTTAACCCCTATCCGTTTTAATTTGCCACCCGCCTCTCTTCAATCCAGGTCTGGCCGCCATCAGACGAGTGGGCCAGATAAATGCCAGCGTTGACCCCCAGCCGGTTTTGCCAGGCGATATAAAGGTGCCCCTGGCTATCTACCGCCAGACTGGGGTTGAAAACCTGCCTGATTTCATCATTAATCCGCATACTTTTGCTCCAGGTCTGCCCCACATCTGTGGAACGAGCAAAATAGATGCCCATATCAAGATGATGCCTGGTCCGCCAGACTACATAAAGAGTTCCCCCAGTATCTACCGCCAAAATAGGATTAAAGGCGCGATCAAGGCTCTGATTAATGATAACCGGATCACTTAACGTTTGACCATCAGCCAGCGCCTGAGTTGCGTAAATAGTCGAATATCCCCCCGTATTGTCAATCCAAACCAGATGACTATAACCCCCCTCAGGGTCCATCACCAAAGTCTCGTCCCAGTACGGCTCTTTTTTAGTTTTTGAGTAAATCAATGCTTTGTCATCAAGCTGGGTCTGCAACTGATTTTCCAGCATCAGCACGATCTCTCGGGGTGGGGCAATATCTGTTGGTTCTTCAACCACGCCATGTAACTCATTTTCCAGCATCAATAACAAGGTGCGAGGGGGGGCAATCGCCGCCGTGTTTTCCACAATCGCCTGGCCAGGAGTAGAGGTCTGGTTGTCGTTCATCATGTCCCAATTCGTATCGGCCTCGACCACTTCATCCGTCACTCTAACCATAAGATCGACTGTTGCTTCAGCCGTAACCCTGGCTGTTTGGGCCGCATGGTTCCAAATCTGGCCAGTCCCATCATAAATCGCAACCAGGATTCCCCCAAAAACCAAAAGCGACACCACCACCAGCGCCACCCTGGCCCAGCTTATTTTTTGAAAACCAAACTCAGGCCAGGCTAGTTTAAACATGCGGTCCACTTTGGTCGGTTGTGGCAAGGGCGGAGAAGAGACGAGGAGGTCCGGCTGGGCGGTCAAAACTTCAGTAAAAACTGGGCCATTGGCCCGCCTAAAGACGGTGGTCAACATTGAGTCAACCTGGCGCAAGGATTCAACCTCGGCGGCACAGACAGCACAACCAGCGATGTGTCTGCGCACTTGAGACGAGGCAGCGCCCTCCAGATAGGCCACCAAATCGCCTTCTTTGATTTCACCAGGTGCGATGCATCCTTCAACCATTGTGCGACTCTTTCTGCCCCTGACTGACTGCCACCCCACCGGCCCTGGCCAGGGCAATTTTCCCATTCCGCTGCGCCCCGTTTTTACCGTTACGGCTCAGGTAAGGCTGAGGTTCATTTCCCAGGGCGCGCCTGGCCCGTTTTAAAACTCGTTCTTTGAGACGCCGCACCGTTTGAGCGTCAGCAAATTCTTGCGGATAACGTGCGGCAATCTCTGCCGGTGACAGGCCCTCTTGATATGAGAGAGACAAAACTTGCTGTTCCTGCGGGTCAGTGACATAAGCCTTGATCCATTCCTGAACCCTTTGCAGCAAACTTTCCCGGTCAATGCGGGCCAACACTTCCTCTTCCGATACAACCTGCGCCGACAACACCTGCTCGTCGGTGCTGAGAAGCTGCCGAACCTGTTCTCGCCGCCGCAAACGGCGCTCATACTCCCAAAAAACGCTCAGCGAACATTGTTTAAGATATTTAAGGATGGCTCCAACATGAGCAAAACGTTCGGTGAGCGGCGCACTGGAGCGGGTCAACGCCTGCCAAAAGCGAGGCCAGGTTTCTGGGGCAATATCTGCCACCGCCTGCGGCGGCAGTTCCGGCGAGCAATCATGGATCCAGCGCTGGATGAGGCAGCGATATTGTTCGTCAATGGCCTGCCAGGCTGCCGGTTCTTGCTCGTCAACCGCCCGGCGAAACAATTCAAAACAGTAGCCTGTCTCCTGCGCCCGGGGTTGACCTGCCTCAAGACGACAGCCCTGGATAACTTCGTGGAGATCTAGTTGATCTAATGCCCGCTCCGGCATAAGTCCATCTTCCTCCAGTAGTCCTCCCTGCAAGTATACCACAGATGCTGCTTTCAGAGAAAAGTTTTCACCAAGGCTGAATTTATCTCGCCAAAAAATAAGCGCATCCTTTTTTGCGGGATGCGCTTAAATCTGACGGTTGTTGTTTTATCTCATCTCTTGACCGCCGGTCACATTGACGGCCTGGCCAGTCATATAACTGGATTGATCGGAAGCCAAGAAAACGACCACGTTGGTGACGTCCTGGTAAGTGCAGCCGCGTTTCATGGGCACCTGGTCAATGTATTTTTGGCGCACCTGTTCTTCGGTGATACCCCACTTTTCGGCATATTGTTTGTAGAGCGAGTCCACCCACAGCGGCGAGTCGAGCAAATTGCCGGGGCAGATTGCGTTGACTCGCACGTTGTGCTCGGCCAGTTCCAGGGCCAAACTTTGAGTCAAGCCAATGCCGCCAAATTTGCTGGCCGCATAAGCCGAGTTTTTGTAACTGCCCTTTTTACCCGATTTGGAGTTAATTTGAATAATCACCCCGCTTTTTTGTTCGACCATTGGCCGGGCCGCGTGTTTGGCCACCAAGAAATAACCAAACAGGTTAACGTTCATCACCGCCCGCCATTTTTCAGCCGGAAATTCGGTAATTTCTCCGGCAATGAGAATCCCAGCATTGGATACAACCACGTCTAACCGGCCGAATTTATCCAGGGTTTGGGCCACCGTTGCTTCAACTTGCGCCTCGTTGGTGACGTCAACTTTGATCGCCATGGTCTGCCGGTTAGTGGCCACGGCAATGTCGGCCGCGGTGGTCGTGGCTGCTGCCATGTTCAAATCGGCCACCACCACATGCGCGCCTTCGTTGGCCAGATGCTGGCAAATGGCCTGACCCAATCCTTGAGCGCCGCCCGTCACCAGAGCGATTCGATCCTGCAAGATTCCGGTCATGGTTTCTCCAAATTAAACAGCCTTATTGGCAAGTTGTACCATGTGAAAGAAAATGTTCAACGGCAAGTTGACTCGTTGTTCCCGGATGACAATATCGGCCAGCGTCTGGATCAAGGGGAAGTTCTTCAGGTCAACCAGGCCACGCGCACTCAGGTTTGGCAGGGCCGCACCCATGGTGCGGATGATTTCCACCGACTCCAGGGTCTCACCGGCCATCATTTCAGTGGCTTCGGTGAGAGTATGGCCCATGCCCAGCAGCCGCCCCAGGCGTACGGTCCGCCCGCCCATACAAGTCACGTATAAATCACCCGCCCCCGGTAGGCCGTAGGCAAACGCCGGAGTGCCACCTATTAACTGTAAGGCGTGGCTCATCTCGGTGCAGGCCTGGCCAAAGATACCTGCTGCCAGATTGTGCATATACGTCCCGGCAGCATCCGGCCCGCCGGATTTCTCCAGCAAACCATTGGCAATGCCGACGCCCATGGCATACGCATTTTTCAGCGCGGCGCAAACTTCCAATCCAACCAGATCGAGGGTAGTCCAAATGTGATAGTAAGACGTGCGAAAAATAGCTGCCAACCGCTCCACCGTCTCGGCATCACGCGAGCCATAGACCACGCACGTTTGACGGCGTCCGGCCAGTTCACCGGCGATGCACGGCCCGCCCACCGCCGCCAGTTTCACCTGATCCCGAATATTTTCAGGCAACTCGTCGGCCAGCACGTCGGGCAAGATGCGGAGATCGCCATTTGCAGCAGCTTCCAGGCCCTTAGTGATGGCAATGATCAACTGGCCCGGTTTTAGATGAGGGCCAATGGTCTGACCAAACCAATGCACCCCCAACGAATTGACCCCGCTGACAATAATCTCCACACTCGCCAATGCCTCGGCCAGATCGTCCACAAAATAGGATTTAACGCCAGGCGGCAGCTCGCGTTTGAGTTTAGGGTGAAAATGCCGCTGTTGACAACTTTCGATAATCTCGTTATCCAGATGTGTGCCGACCAAGCGCACGGTGTGGCCGTTATCCGCCAGGGGATAGGCCACGGCCGTGCCCATAAACCCGGCGCCAACAATTGCGATATTTGCCATCTGATATTTTGTCCTTGTCTGGTTTTATTTTAGGGCAGCATCAATTCCAAAAACTCTTGCTCCGCCTCAACCGTCCACTCCCGGCCATTTTTGAGTTTGGCGTAGACGGCTGGGAGTTTATGCCGCAATTCCGGCAGGGGGGTTAAAGGAAACCCCTTTATCTGCGGAAAAATGACCACCTTCCCGGGGAATTGGGCCTGTTGGACGGCCCGCAGTCCCTCT
>JAFGNV010000038.1 GCA_016926805.1 Anaerolineae bacterium | reverse complement strand
ACTGATCTGACCAACGTGACGATCACCAACAACACCGCCGACTACGACAACGACACCTGGGGCAGCGGCGGGGGAATTTCCAACGATTTCGCGGGCACGGCCAACCTCATCAACACCATCGTGGCCGGCAATTTTGATACGCCGGGCAACGCCGGGGCAAGCACAATCCGTCCGGACCTTAACGGTAGCTTCAACGGCGCGGCCTACAACTTAATTGGCGATCTCACCGGTAGTTCGGGTACAGTGGGCACAGGCAGCGACATTGTCAGCACCACCCCCGGTCTTGGTCCCCTGGCCGACAACGGCGGCGACACCCAAACCCACGCTCTACTCAGCGGCAGTCCGGCCATTGACGCTGTGCCCGAGGTCAGTTGTCCGTTAGCCACCGATCAACGGGGGGTCTCACGGCCGCAAGGTGACGCCTGCGACATCGGCGCCTACGAAGTCGCGCCTAATGCGGTGTATCTGCCACTTATTCTGAAAGGAATTTGATAATGTTACCAGCCCCAGTAGTTCCAAATTTGGACCTGTGACGTAACGGATCGGCTTGGAGCACGGATGAGACAAATTGGCACAAGCGCGGGCCATAGAACGTGGGCCTTTTTTGAACTGCGGGACGAAGTGACTCTGTGGCGGACATACTTTTATGCTGATCCAATAGGCGCTTATGGCAAGACCTCTAATGGCCTGCTGCTCAAGTTCCTGACCGAGTCGGGCAACGAGGTGAAAGTGTTTGCCTCCAAGGAAGATGGCACACCCGATTGGGCGCCGACACTGATTGTGGATTACCGGACGGAACCGCGAGACTTGAACCACCAGGTGCCACTACACCGGCGGGCGCCCTCGCCAGATTACTTTGCTACCCCAGACGACGGAACCTCCTGGAAGGCAGTCGGCATCCGGACACTCAATAGCAGCGCCAATTATGGCCTGGAACTTCATCCCTCCTCGACTTACAGTTGGAAGTTAGTTTCCACATCTACCTCGTCGGAAGATAATAAATTATACCGCTCCCTCTACTGGTACATACGGACTGTTAGTTTTGAATGAGGGGAACAGCAGTACCACGACCTTATTTTGCCCAAAAAGGAAACAATTTCTGCTTTGACACTAACGTCCTGTTTTGTTAAAATTGGTGCAATCCAAATTGGAGCTTTTTCTTAGCACACGAGGAGACTAATGAAACCCAAACACAAATTGTCTATTATCTTGGTTCTCCTGGTCACAAATTTGGCCTGCTCCTTGGGTGGAAGCGCCACGCCTGAACCGACCTTGCTACCGCCAAGTAACGGCCCCACTCCACCCACCGGCCTGGAAACCGCCACCGTGACCCAGGTGGTGGATGGCGACACCATCCAACTGGCCGATGGCCGCAAAGTGCGCTACATCGGTATCAACACGCCGGAGCGAAACCAGCCGTATTATAAAGAAGCCACCGACGCCAACCGCCAACTGGTTGACGGCAAGAATGTCCAGCTTGAATTTGATGCGGAAACGTTTGACCAATATGGTCGCATATTGGCCTATGTGTGGGCCGATGGCCTGATGGTCAATTGGGCTATTGTCAATCAGGGTTTTGCCAACGCCTTTACGGTTCCACCCAACGTGAAATATGAGGCGGAATTTCGCCAGGCCGAACGTGAGGCGCGAGAGGCCGGGCGTGGACTGTGGGCAGGTTCAGATGCCACACTGAAAATCATCAATATTCAGGCCGACGCACCGGGCAGCGATAGCGAGAATCCCAATGGTGAGTGGGTGGAGATTGCCAACCAAGGGAATGCGTTTGTCCAAATAAAGGGCTACACGTTAAAAGACGAGGCCAATCATATTTACACCTTTGGTGATTTTGAGGTTGTACCGGGGGGGAGTTTTCGGCTCTACTCGGGGCGTGGACAAAATAGCGCCACCGAATTGTATTGGGGATTTGTTGGCGATAGTGTGTGGAACAACGATTCGGACACGGCGTTTCTGCGGGATAAGCAGGGCGCGCTGGTTGACGTTTATACTTATACTTACTAACCTGAACTCGAGAATTCATCGAATGTCATTTCGAACGAAGCATAGCGGAGTGAGAAATCCCTGAAAACTGGTCTTGCCAGTATAGATTCGAGGGATTTCTCGTCGCTTCAGCCGCTTCGCTTCCAAGCTCCTCGAAATGACATGTCTTGGCCAATTTCGAGCTCGGGTTACTAAAATCATTAACCAAACACTTGCAACATTACCGCGGGCGCATACCGGGCGACCATTGCGGCGGTAATGGCATTGGCCTCAACTATTTCCGCGTAGAGTTGCGCGCTGCGGCGGATGGTTCGCCGTTGCGTTTGGGGATCCAGTCCAATTAAACCAAAGGGCGTCGTCCATCCTTCAACCCATTCGTAGTTGTCCACCAGGGTCCAGTAGTAATAACCACGCACGTCAACCCCTGCTTGTAACGCCCGGTGTACCGCGGCCAGATGAGTCAGAATAAATCCAGGGCGAATATCATCCGTGGCATCGGCCATTCCATTTTCGGTTACAAAGATGGGTTTTCGGTATTGATGGTGCAGTTCAACCAGCAGCTTGTATAACCCTTGGGGATAGATTTCGCGGTCGGTCCACGGTTGAGGCCAGGCCATTTCAGGCGAGGCCGTCCCTGCCTCGGCAAACAAAGCGCCCAACGCGCGCGGATTGAAGTTCAATAGATGCCGGCCGTAATAATTCAGCCCCAGGTAATCGTTGGTGTTGGCCAGATTGACATGACGTTTGCCCCAGCCTAAGGGAAATTTCAGGCGGCCTTCCATCGTTGCTTCCACAATCCGCCAGTTGATCATTGTTGAACGAGCACTGGCGACAATCCGGTTGAAGATAGAGTCAGGATTGGCCGGGTCGAAAATAGCCAGGTGTTGAACCAGTCCCACCTGGGCTTGAGGTTGCACCTGTTTGATGGTGTGGTAGGCCACAGCGTGGGCCTGTACTTGATGGCGCATGACGCGAAAGGCAGTGAAAATGTTTTGTTCTCCCGGCGACCATTCCCCCAAAACATAAGCGTAAGCGGCATAAATATTGGGTTCGTTAATGGTGCACCACAACTGGCACAAATCACCCAACGATGAGACGACCTGCCGGGCATAACGGGCGAAGTAATTAACGATGTTTGGGTTGGCCCAGCCTCCCTGTTCGGCCAGCCACAGCGGGTTGGTAAAATGGTGGAGAGTTAGCATGGGCGTGATGCCCCTCTGGTGTAAAGCTTGCAGCATCTCCCGGTAACGGTCGAAGGCGGCATGAGCCCATTTATTTGGCTCCGGCTCCAGGCGACTCCATTCAACCGAAAGCCGCAACGTGTTTAGATGTAGCGTTGCGGCGCGGTCAAAATCTTCTTCGGCGCGATGCCACCAATCACAGGCCAAACCACTGGTCGTGTTGTCGGCCACGTGTCCCGAAATTTGTTCCCAGGCCCAGAAATCATTGTTGCTGTTATTACCTTCATTCTGGTGAGCGGCGGTGGCCGCGCCCCACAGAAAGTTTTTTGGAAATTCAAGTTGACGGGTCGACATGATTGAGTCCTTTTGACAACGCCTTGGCAATGAGAACCTCATATCCTGGTAGGTGTGTCTCATTTGTCGCCAGTGTGTGATGTTTGGCAACCTGCGTACTCAGGAGAGTTTGCCAGGTGACATCTTGGGGTAAGGGAATGTTTCGCTCTTTTGGGGCAAAATTCAAGGCAATCATAATCCGGTCATCGTTCAATTGCCGCTCAAAACAGAAGACATTGTCTTTAACCCACCAACGCTGATAGCTGCCGCTATGCAAGGCTGGCTCATTTTGCCTCAGTTGGATAAGGGCGCGATACCAGTTGAGTAAGGAGTCGGATTCTTGCTGCTGAGCGGCTACGTTAACCGATGGATAATCGTTGTTTACCGGCAGCCAGGGTTCGGCCTGGCTAAAACCGGCATGGACTGAATTGTCCCACTGCATCGGCGTCCGTTCGCCATCGCGGCCGGAATGGAAGGGCCAGTAACGCTTGCCCAGGGGGTCCTGCAAACGATTTCTAGGAATCCGGCCATTCCGCATGCCAATTTCTTCGCCGTAGTAAACAAAGGGAGTCCCCCGCAGGGTGAGCAGCAACGCCGCCGCCACCCGGGCGCGGGCTAGGCTGTCGTGGCCCCGAGCGTAACGACTGAAAGCGCGCGGTTGATCGTGATTGCTCAAGGTGTAGTTAGGCCATAAGTTAGAACCCAGCAAGGCGTCCCACCGGTCGACGGCCTCGGCAAAGGCGGCGGCCTGCCAGGGGCAGAACAAAAAGGCAAAGTTAAACGCCATATAAAGCCCCTTACCGTCGGCATAATAGGTGGCAACCAGTTCCGGGTCGCCGGGCGGCTCAGTGTAAACCTCGCCAACCGTCATCCGGTGGGGATACTCGTCAACTATGGCCCGAATCTGTTTCATAATTTCTAGAGTTTCCGGCTGATTGCGATCATAGAGATGTTGTTGCCAATCATATGGCCGCAACCCCCAGCGCCGGCAAGGACTATCCCGAAAGTGCCGGTCTTTAATAAACCAATTGACCACATCCAGGCGAAATCCATCAACTCCCAAATCGAGCCAAAAATGAATGACATCCCACATTGCCTGTTGCAGTTCAAAATTGCGCCAGTTGACATCAGGCTGTTCCTTCAAAAATGTGTGCAGATAGAATTGTTCGGTGTGGGCGTCCCATTCCCAGGCTCGCCCGCCAAAAGCTGCCTGCCAGTTGTTGGGCGGTTTGGATGATGCGCCGGGTTTGCCATTATGCCAGATGTACCAGTTGCGTTTGGGATTGTCTTTTGAGGAAGACGCTTCTTTGAACCAGGGGTGTTGGTGCGAGGTGTGATTAAGGATAAGATCCAGAATAATGCGAATGTTACGGCGATGCGCCTCGGCCAACAAGGTTTTAAAATCGTTCATCGTGCCAAATTCAGGGCCGATGTCGGTATAGTTGCTCACATCATAGCCAAAATCATACATAGGCGAAGGGTAAATGGGGGAGAGCCAGATTGCGCCAATACCCAAATCCTGTAAGTGGTCGAGACGAGAGATGATGCCCGGCAGGTCGCCAATGCCGTCGCCGTTGCTGTCTTGAAACGAGCGGGGATAGATTTGATAGACAATTTCGGTTTGCCACCACGGGCGATGGGGGGTCATTTGAGCCTCCTTGCTTGTTTGAGAGGGTATCAGAGGGCATCGAAAATAACAGACTGCCCTGGAAACATTATCCAAAACGAGTGAGCCGCGCCCCCCGCTAAAGATGAAGTTCTACCACGTCGCCATCGTGCAGAACATGGTCGCGTCGAACCATCTGGCCATCGAAGCCAACTTGACCCCAAACCCGGGCCGATTTGAGCCGTTCGACAAAATCCTGATGAACCTTTCCGGCAAACACTTCAACCGTTTCTCCTTTTTTCATGATGAAAGGAGAGGTGAAATCCGGTTCTTTGCCGGGCGCTTTGGAGTAAACGCGCACAATTTCCAGCTGTTGGAATATTTTTGGCTTGAGCCGCTCGAGATTACGCCCGGTTGTGGTCGAAACCGGCAGTAACGGCCAATCACCCTCGACCAATTGGCAGAAAATCTCAAAATCCTCGTCTGCGGTTTCGTCATCGTATTTGTTGGCCAATACCAGGCAGGGGACAAAAAACCATCGAGGTTGATCTGGATAACCATCCTGCCAATGGCGAGGCACAATGCGGCGTTCTTCCAATATGGCAATCGTCTCATCCAGTTGTTGCATTGGGTCTGTCTGCAAATCGACCAGCAAGAGGGCCAGGTCTGCTCTTTTGATCAGCTCAAATAGTTCTGGCTCCACGTAATCCCGACTCAGCGGGGGGGTATCGATGAGTTGTATCTGGATGTTCTCAAAAGGCATCATGCCCGGGGTCGGCTGCCAGGTGGTATGGGGAAAGTCGGCTATTTCGGGCGTGGCGTTGGTCAGGGCTGCAACCAGGGAGGATTTTCCCACGTTGGTCGGGCCAATGACCACCACCTGACCTGCGCCTTCCCGGTCGATATGGAAGACAATGTCGCGCCGGCTGGTACCCTTTTTGGTCTGGGACGAGCTTTTCAGTTTTGATAGCCGCCGTCGAAAATCGGCCCTGAGTTTATCGGTTCCTTTGTGTTTGGGAATGGTGCCAATCAGTTCTTCCAGGGTGGCAATTTTTTCGATGGGCGAGGTGGCGGCGCGATAACGTTTTTCGGCCTCAAAATATTCTGGGGGAAGATTGGTCGGCATAGTGAGTCCATTCTACCACAAGATAAAAAACTCCACCACCCAGAATAGTTGGTGATTACCCAGATGGGCATGTCATTCTGAACGACCAACGGGAGCGAAGAATCTCCAATCCTGTGGTGGAATCGCCAAAATTAATGGAGATTCCTCGTCGCTGGAGCCCTCGGAATGAAATGTGGGAATCACCAAAGAATAGGGGGACAAAGAAGGCCCGCCGGGTTTTTCAGTCCTGGCGGGCCTTGAACTTCCCCAAAAATTCATTTATTTCAATTCCGTCGTTTCTGGCGTTGGATATTCCAAACTCCTGCCCCTACCAATCCGGCAATGACGACAACCGCGACAATGACAATAATTAAGGTATTGTCTTTTGATTCCAGAACGCCGCCACTGTCGGGAATTTCGGCGGGTTCTTTGCGGGGGGTGGCAGTCGGTTCTGTCGGTGCTTGACTCGCTGGCGTCGCTGTGGGTACGGTGGTGGTGATGGTATCTGTGGCGGGTTGGACTTGGATAACCGATGCCCCCAATGCCTTATCAACATCGGTGGTCGATAGTTCGCTCAGGCGGGCTACCAGCGCCGGAAGGTCGTCGACTTTGTTGAGCGGCAGGAGGCTGGCGCAATCAAAGGTAAATACTGCCGAGCGCCAATTGGGCCACCTGCGCCAGGCGCCAATAAAAACCGTCATTTTGTTGGAACGAGCCTTAACCAGGGTATAATAATCTTCAACTTTGGCCAAATCGGGATCGTCGGGGCCGGAGGTCTTAAACTCCAGCTTCTGTTCGGCCCAGGGGAGGAGAATCCACGCCTCATCAGGAATCGCCGACCAGTCAGTTCCGCCGGTATGGTCAAAAGCCAGCATTACCTTGTGGTTGATGTCGGGTGAGGAAGCATGTTTCTGGATTTGAATGGTTCCGCTGATGGAAAAGACATAATCCTGACCAGGTATTACATCGACGGTCTGGTAAATGCCCAGTCTCGCATCCGGCTGGTCGGTTGACTGGATGTAGATACCCAAAGCATTGCGACTGCCGGTGTTTAAGATGTCATCCTCCGGGCATACCAGTTGAAAATTTGTGTTGTTGTCGATATCGTATTTGCCGTAGGTGCTGTTTCGATACCAGTTCCAGGCGTGGGGGATGTTGCCAATATCCGGCGCCTCAAAACCCAGTTCGGGGATGGGATAAAAGCCGAATTCAAAACTTCCGTTATAAAAAAGATTATCGCTGCGCGGGATGGCCGTGGCCACTGGCTGCGGGGTGCCTTTACCCAGGGCGTAAACCGGCCCGGCGAAAACTTGCGTTGAAACTATCAAAATTGCCAGTAGGAATAGACTCAGAATTAGCACAAACCATATTTGACCAAATTTTTTTATGCTGTGTTCCCGCATGCTGCACCTCGCCAAGTTACCTTTTTTGTAGACATAATATGCTGCAATTATACCACCATTCCCGCAAAAGATAAAGAATATGTGGGTCTGTCTGAAATTTTGGGACAGACGGGGGGGCGTGGGGGGTATCCCCCCGAATCCTCCCTGGTGTGTCCAGATTTCCTAAAATTCTGGACACACCCAGAATATGTGGCTTACTTGACATGGAAAAAGCTCGATGATATGCTTTGTTAGGCAATTGTTGCGATTCCGAACCCACTTTGAGGAGGATTTTATTATGAGCGATTTTGACAAGACTGTCTATTCCGGGAGTGGCGGTCCGGGTTTATCGGGCACATCTCAACCACCTGCCAAACCTGCGGCCAATACAAATAAGTTGTTTATCATCGGCGGCATAGGTTGCGCGCTGGTTCTATGTGTGGTGTTGCTGGCCGGGATCGCTTTTATTGTGGCTGGTGATCAAATCCGCGAGTTGGCCGGTTTGGGGACCGAAACGGTGATTCCTGTTACCGTAGCGCCAACCGAGGAACTCACCGCCACGCCTGCGCCCACCGAAGCGGCGGAAGTCTCTCCTGAGGCTGAATCCGGCAGCGAAGGTCAGACGGAGGCTGGTGCCGCCGATGTAACTGATACCCCGGCGGTGAGCAGCGAGCCTTTCTTTGGGCCGATTACCTTTGCCCTGGGTGCGACCGAGACTTACGAGCCAGTTGACCCTGGCGTCTCCTTTGAAGAAGGTATCACCGAGGCCCATGCCATTTTTGATTACAGCGGAATGTCGCCCGAAAATACATGGGAACGGGTGTGGTATCTGGATGGTAACGAAATTTTGCGGAATTCGGCCACCTGGACCGACCGGGAGCAGGGTCGCTTTGATTATTTCATCGATGCCGGCGGTGATCCGCTTGCGTCAGGGGAATGGACTTTGGAGTTGTACGTGGATGGGCAATTGCTGACTGAGGGCAGTTTTACCATCGAAGCCGAACAACCGGCCGTGGCGCAGGTCGCCGATACCCCTACGTCCGCCCCAGAACCCACCGCCACACCCACTCCAAAACCCGTTTCAGCCGCCAGTTCGGGGGGCGGCGTCTACCAACTTGTTTACACCAAATGGGATGGCGGCCAACACAGTATGTACATTGCCGATACCAACGGCAATAACCAACAGTTTATCATGCATCGCGCCGCCGGCCCGTCGTGGACGCCCAACGGCCGCACCATCTTTTTCTATGGCGAGGAAGGCGTTGACCACCAGGATCGAAACAACGTGCCCGATGTGACAAACTGTGATATTAGCGGGGTGAGCAACGGCATTTTGGCTATGGATGTGCCCTCGCCGCCCAATGATGTTTGTCTTGCCAAGCCCAATTTCTTTCAGGGGCCCGGTTGGAATGATGGCACGGCGCGCTGGGCCAATGTCTCGCCGGACGGATCCATGGTTGCATATGATGCCAAACCGGGTGGGAATTTCCGCATTTACTTTTTGGGTACGGCCGATAACCAACAATTTCGATTCGAAATCATTGGTGAGCAAGGCGACTGGTCGCCGGACAGCCAGAAAGTCGTCTATCGTTCTGGACGAGATGGTATTACCGGCATCTGGATTTCTAATCGAGACGATACCGGCCACACCAATATTACCCAAATTGGGTCCGATTCCTTCCCGGCCTGGTCGCCCGACGGTAAAACCATTGCCTTCAGCCGCGAGGCGGACGGCAATGTTGACATTTATACCATGAACGTTGACGGCAGCAATGTCCAGCGCCTGACCGATGCTTCAGGGCCAGACTCCCTGCCGGTCTACACCCCCAGCGGCGACATCATCTTCCGCAGCGCCCGCAGCGGGAGTTGGGGTATTTGGAAAATGAGTGGGAGCGGCGGCAACCAGGTAGAAATCATTGCCAATGCCGGGGTTGGCCCGGATTGGGCTTATAGCCGGATGGATGTGAGGTAAATAGTTCGGCTTTATGCGGATTAGAGTTGACTCGATTGGTTGCCGTCTGAATATCAGCGAGGTCGAAGCGATGGCCCGGCGTTTTACCAGCGCCGGGCATCGTTTGGTTGGGCCGGGCGACCTGGCCGATCTGTATGTCTTCAATAGTTGCACTGTCACCCATATTGCGGCTCGCAAATCGCGCCAGGTCATTCGCCAGATGCGGCGGGCCAATCCCCAGGCCAAAGTTGTGGTGACCGGCTGTTATGCCGAACTCTCCCCCTCCGAAGTCCAGGCGTTGGGCGTGGACCTGATTGTGAGCAACAACCAGAAAGACAACCTGCCGGAACTGCTGGCCGAGGCCGGTTTGCTGCAAGATGCCGACCCACTGCCCGCGGTTGACGCCCCCCCGTTTATGCTTCTGGCCGACGGCCATACCCGGGCTTTTGTTAAAGTGCAGGATGGCTGCGACAATCATTGTACGTTTTGCATTGTCACCGTTGCTCGCGGCGCCGGCCGGAGTCGCCCAGTGGCGGAAGTGATTGCCGAGATCAATCGCCTGGTTGAGGGTGGCTATCAAGAAGTTGTGCTCAGTGGGGTGCATCTTGGCTCGTATGGCCACGATGGGGGTGACCGGCGTGGTTTGCCTCGGTTGGTGCAGACAATTTTGGCCGAAACCGATTTGTCTCGTTTGCGGCTCTCGTCGTTAGAGCCGTGGGATTTACGCGAAGACTTTTTTGACCTGTGGCAGAATGAGCGCCTGTTACCGCACCTGCACCTGCCCCTGCAAAGCGGCTGCGACGCCACCTTGCGGCGGATGGCCCGCCACATCAGCCAGGCTCAATTTTCTCGCTTGGTTGAAGCAGCGCGAGCAGCCATCCCCGACCTGTCGGTGACCACCGACATCATCGTCGGTTTCCCCGGCGAAACCGAGGCCGAGTTTGCCGATTCCCTGGCCTTTGCCCGCCAGATGGCTTTTGCCAAACTCCATATCTTTCGGTATTCGCGCCGTGAGGGCACGGCGGCGGCCAGGATGAAAGGGCAGGTGTCTGCGCCCGTGGCTCAGGCGCGCAGCCGGCAGATGCACGCCCTCAATGCCGAACTGGAGCGATCGTTCCGGCGAAAATTCGTGGGGCGAACCATGCCTGTGTTGTGGGAAAACAGCGAGTCGTTTGGTTTTGGTTTGCAGTGGAGCGGCCTTACCAACAATTATGCCCGCGTTGTCACCCAAACCGATTCTCAGGCCAACCTGCGCAACAAAATTTTGGATACCAACCTGGTTGGTTTGACTCCTGCCGCCTTGAGAGGGCACCTTCTCCCCCATTCCCCGTAAATGCTTTAAAATCAAAAAGCCGGGCCGCCACTACCCGGCTTTTCAAAAAGGAGAAAAGGAGAGTGTCAATTTGCCTATTGACGCTTCTATTATATCATCCCCTCATTATAGTTAACTTGACGCTTTCTCGATGGCTTCTTGCTGCTAAACCTACGCTAGGCAAATGTCAATTGTGACCCCTCCTTCCCAATATGGAACCCCCAAAGTACAGATAAGTCCAGCCAGATGGCCAGACGCTGTTCTGCTCATTATTTTGACTCTCCTGCCCTTGCTTTTCTTCTGGCGGCTGGTTACCCCCCATCCGGCCGATCGGCTGCACATCGTCTCGGGCGATTTTACGGAGCAGTATTTTCCGCTACGGGCCTTTACGGCCCAACAGTGGGTTGAGGGGGAAATTCCATTGTGGAACCCTTATTTGTACGGCGGCCAACCGGCTCTGGCCGATATTCAATCGGGCGCATTGTATCCGCCGCATGTGCTTCAGGCTTTGCTTCTGGGTTGGGGCGGGCCGTTGTTTGGCCGGGAAGTTGGATTTCCGCTGTGGGCCTTGGAGTGGCAGGTGATAGCCCACGTTTCCCTGGCAGCGGCAGGGATGTATCTTTTTATGCGCCAGCTTGGGTTAGAAAGTGGCCTCTCGCTGCGCCGGGCGCGGTTTGGAGGTGTTATCGCCTCGCTGGTTTTTACCTACAGCGGTTATCTGACCGGCTTTCCCGTGCAGCAAATGACAATTTTGGCCGTTAGCGCTTGGCTGCCATGGGTAATGTGGGCGGTGAGTATGGCCAACCGGCGCGTCAGCGAGTCGCCGCGCCTTCCGATTGCCCTGAGGCGGGCATCGGCGCCGCTGGCCTGGGGAGCAGTGGCCTTTGCCCTGGCCTGCCTGGCCGGACATCCCCAAATGGTGTTGTACATCCTTTATCTTACGCTGGCCTATACGATTTTTGGGGCAGGGTCTATGTGGCGCAGGGATACGGCCCCATCGTTACCTCGATTACTTCAGGGTCTTGCCCGGCATCTGCCGGGTTGGTTGGTCATCGTTGGGCTGGGGGTGGCCATAGCGGCGGTGCAATTGTTGCCAACGGTGGAATTCATTAACCATTCCTTGCGGGCCGATCTTTCCTATCAGGCCGTTTCAGCCGGTTTACCGCTGAACGAATTAATTTCGATCATTTACCCTGGCTTTTTTGGTGGGTCGCCGGAATACGTGGGTATAGTGACCCTGGTGTTCATGGGCCTGGCTTTAGGGCTGGGGCGCCCTCGGGGTGAAATTTATTTCTGGACAGGCGTGGGGTTGGTTAGTTTGGTGCTGGCTTTTGGCGGGAACACTTTTCTGTATTCTCTCTTTTACCTGTTTGCCCCCGGATTCGAGGTTGTCCGCCAGCAAGAACGGGCCTTTCTGGGATACAGTTTCAGTGCGGCAATTCTGGCCGGGTACGGAGCCACGGTTCTGGTTGGCCCGCTATCAAAAATAGCCCGGCAACGTTATGCCCGTTTCGACCGGCGTCTTCGTATAGTGGTGGTCATTATTTTTGGATTGACCGCCTTTTTCATCTATGGTTCAGTTGCGGCCACAGCGCGGGGCGATGAAGTCAATCTGTTTTATGGGGTATTGCGGCATCACCTGTTTGGAGGGGTGATGTTAGGAGGGATGGCCGTATGGTTGACTTTGCGCCCGCGTCGCTGGCTGCGACGGAGGAGGGGGATGGCTCTGCTTGCGTTCTGGTTGGCCTTTGAACTGTTCACGGTCAACTGGCGTTTTAATCTGGAACAGCGCGACACGGAGCCATTTGGGCCAAACGGAGTGGTGCAGTTTTTGCAGACCAACCTTGCTCACTCGCCGGAACGGATAGCCAGTGGCGGCCTATTGCCGGGGGGCAACAGCGCCGCTTCGGTTTATAACTTGCAAGATTTAACCGGCAATACTCCGCTTCAATTGGCCACGGTAGATATGTTTTTCCGGCAGATGCCTGCCTGGCGAATGTGGCAATTAATGAACGTGCGCTATGTGGTGGGTGAACGAGATATATCCAGCGAGGGTTTAACCCTGGTATTTGCAGAGAATGGCCACTACGTGTTTGAAGTGGGCGACCCTTTCCCACGGGCCTGGTTGGTAGCTCAAACCGAAGTCATTCCCGATGAGAGTCAAGCTATTGCTCGCCTGGGGAATGACAGTTTTGACCTCCGCCGGTCGGCGGTGGTTGCTGTTCCCGTTGATGTGCCCCTGGCCGGGGCGTCAACCTCCACTATCACCCTGGTCGAGTTTGGCCCGGCCTACTTACGGGCCACGGTGAACGCAACCAACAATAACTTGTTGGTTTTGAGTCAGATTTATTATCCGGGTTGGATGGCCAAAATTGACGGCCAACCGGCAAATTTGCTACGGGTCAACGTGGTTCAACAGGGGGTGGTGATTCTGCCGGGAGAGCACACCGTGGAATTATCATTTGAACCGGCCAGTTTCTGGTGGGGAAGGGTTATTTCCGTTGTTGGCCTCCTGGGGTGGTTGGTATTGCTGGCGATGGGTCGATTCAAAAAGCCCCGCCAATCAGCAGGGCTTTGATTTTCAGGCGGTCCGGTGGGTGATGCCGGAGAGGAGACCCTCTCGGCCGGTAAAAGGTTCTCCCACTTTTAGGCCCCCTTTTTGGATTTCAAAACTTCTGATTTCTTTCTGATGGGCGCTGCCACGCATTTTCATCACTGCAATAGCTCGCTGCATGGCGCTATCAATTTCAACATAACGCAACAGGATGACCGTATCTACCAAAAACGGCAGCGAGGCCATGCGCCCGGTTTGGATTTCCAAGACATTGAGGGTCTCGTCAAGTAGTAGGGCGGTCATTCCCTCGCGCTTCAAGGCATTGACCAGGGTATTGTAGATTTCTCTGATTTCAAGGGGAATATCATCGGTTAGACGTTGAAAGTGAGCGGTACTGTCAATAACCACTCGTTGGGGCGATAGGGTATGGAGTGTTTCGGACAGGGGGCTGTCTGGGGTTTTCAGGCTCCCCAAAAATACTTCTGGTGAGGTAAAGATGATTCTGAACAATCCCTCTTTTTCCAGGGCGTTCAAATCCCAACCTAATTGTCTTGCATCTCTAATGAGCGACGATGGGAATTCCTCAAATGATACCAATAAACCCGGTTGACCCATCTTGACACCCGCAGTTAAAAACTGGAGGCCCAGCGTTGTTTTCCCCACGCCAGGCGCGCCGCTGATGAGCGTGGCCGTTCCTCTTAATAGTCCTCCGCCGAGCATCTCATCTAACCCCGGAGAACCAAAAGGTAATCTTTCTCTTGGCACAATTGCTGTCATAGCCGGTTTTGCGCTTTCTTGTTTTAGTAAAGGTTGCGAGTGAGTTTTCTCTGGTTTCAATTGTAAATAAAATCAGGATATGGGCAATTTCCCCTTATTGAAATTGTCTCATCTGCCAATTGATGACCTTAACCTGAATGGCGTCGTCGTTCCTGCAAGGGTCCAAGAGGCAACCTTTCTCCAGAAACTCATCTTCTTCCTCATCCGGATCAATGCCCTTACAGTGAGAGGGATTGATGGCATAGATGGGGTCGGTGGTAAATTTGAATTCATCACTGGCTTGATTGCCGTTTTCCAAAACATAGGCAAACCAGTTGTGTGATTTTACAGCCAATTCTTTGTTGGCGCCGGGCAATAATAACGCCGTATAACGGCCGTTAGCATCGGTTCGGGTGGTAAAGCGGCTGCCGGATACGCCAATTTCTCCATATTGGACCTGAACGCCTCCTTGTGGCAGGCCATCGGGTCCGTTAACAACCCCCTTCAGGCCAATGTCGGCGCAGTTGTTTTCACTGGAATGGGAGGATACAAAATATGGAAAAGGAGTCGGCGTGGCGGTTGGGGGCGGGGGAAGTGTTGGCGGTACAGGGGTGCTGGTTTGGGTTGGGGTAGGCGTTTTGGTTGGGGTGGGCGTTTTGGTGGGGGTGGGCGTGCGGGTGTTGGTTGGGGTTTTGGTGGGAGCCGGGGTTTTAGTGGGTGTGCTGGTCCAAGTGGGGGGGTAAGAGTTGTCCGGGGTGTAGGTTGGCACCGCCATTACAGGCGCTTCCGATGTTTTCAGAAAGGCGATAGCTGTCGCTCGATTGGGGCTGAGAGGGTTGAACGGGATATTGGGCTGGATGTATATGGTCAGATAACACAGAAAGGAAAGGATAGTCATCCCCAGGATTATGGCCAATAACACGGTTGTTGTTCGATTATCTAACTGCCCCATAAACCTCTCCTTAGCAACGGTCCAAAATCTAGTTCCCGAAAGTTATTTCTTGGACGCTCACCTGTCTATGGTAAGTGCTCACAAGCAATACCATTCCCATCCCGGTCAAAGTCGTATATATCTATCCGCGGGCCACCCACAATTTCAAACAGGCGTTGGGCGTCGGCCTGGGTGGCGCAATCACGGCACGTGCGGGGAATGATAAAATCAGCATACGGAGGCGAGCACAGATTGGGACGAGGCGTAGCCGTGAGAAATGGCTCAAAACGAAGCACCCGGGGTTGAAAGTCGATTGCCTTGACGTTGATCGCGTCATCACTACGGCAAGGATCCATAATACAACCTTTCTCATAGAACTCCGTTGAGTCTTGGTCCAGGTCGTCGCAGTGACTTGGGTTGTCGGCATAGAGAGGGTCGGTGGTGAACAGAATTGCCTGGCTCATTTTTACGCCATCCAGCATCAAATAGGCAAACCAATCATGGGCAGAGGAGGCTGCCGAACGGTCTATGCCCTGGATCAAGGTTACGCCGTATACCTCGCTATACCTGGTTGGTTCGGTTAAAAAGACACTGCCAGGTACGGCGATTTCTCCATATTCCACCTGAAATCCTGCGGCGGGTTCGCCATCATCTCCGGTGACGCTGTATTTTAATTTAATATTGTCGCAACGATTCTCATTTTCACCGCTTGCGCCGGCATAGGGATAGGGAGGGGCAGCTGTGGAGGTTGGCGGCACCACGGTTGTCGGCGTTCTGGTCGGCGTGGCCGTGGCAGTGTTGGTAGGAGTTTTGGTGGGGGTAGGCGTACGGGTATCGGTAGGGGTTTTGGTGGGGAACCGGGTGGCGGTCGGCGATGGCGTCCAGGTGGGAGGGTAAGTTGGAACAAGGGTATAGGTTGGAGCCTGGGTGGGCTGGGAGGCTAATCTCGTTTCCGCAATCGCCGTAGCCCGGCTGGGGCTGAGGGGGTTAAAGGGAATATCGGGAAAGAGATAGATGGTGGCAAAACAGAGACAGGTGAGGATAATCAAGCCAAAAATCATTGCCGCCAAAACGGTTACCACACGACTGTCCATAGGTCTACTCCTTGCTATTCTACAACTTGCAAAGTATACATTTCTTGGTTATTTACGGTTGTAATCCCCACAAAAATCTTGAGTTCAGGTTGATGGGCGATTAATTGACTGGTAATGTCCAACAGTTGTTTTCGGCGTTGTTCTTCGGGATAGTTAGGATATCGCCCCACTTCTCCGGCCAGGATTTCGCGTCGCAATTTCTGTTCGGTGGCCCGGTTCAGTTGAGAAGCTTCGGGTAGGGCCACGGTCAAATCGGCGTAGAGTGAGAAAAGCTGTTCGTAAGTTTTGGTCAGGTCGGCCCGAATTTGTTCGGCTTCGGTTTCCCATTCAGGCACAAGGCTAAGGCCATAGCCTTTTCTGGCAATGCGGTATTTGATGGATAACCAGGCGATTTTGGCCCTGGTTAGTTCGATTTTTTTGGATAGTTGAGCGGTGTCGGCCAGTTCTGACTCGTAAAAAGGCAATTTTTCCCTATCCTCTGTCAGCAACGCTTCTCTTAACGACTGAATGGCCTTTGAAGTTGCATGACCGCCGCGGTTAACCAAAATAATCTCCAATTCTTGCGCTTTAAACCAGCGATTGGCTTCGGCTTCTTGAAGAGATTGAGGTATGGCAAAGCCTTCGCCAGAAGATGGCAGCTCAACGACCTCATCCGTGCGTAAGTCCAGATCCGGCGGGTTGGCGCTGAGGTCCAAGCTTTGTCGGGCCAGTTCCCTTTCGTTAAGAGTAATGTAATTTTTCTGCAATCGTTCAAGTAAAATCCGTCGTTGGGCCGCGCGCAAAAAGGGGCTGCGGGTGGCGATGATAAAGGCCTGATCCAGATAAAACTTGGCTAATACCGGCTCGTTCAGGTTGATGAGACTTTCACCAACCTGCAAGAAGATATCAGCCTGAACGGTGTCCGGGATGTCGGGGCTTAGTGTCGCAATGGTGCCGGCCATCTGGTAGCTAAATACAGCTTTATCGGTTTGGGCATCGTCAATATAGGCTCGCGCTAAAAGTAAAAAGTCGCCAGCGCTTTCTCGATCGCTCAGGTCTGGCTGGAATAAAAGCGCGGCCAGGGCTGTTTCGGGTCTTTCTTTTTTAACGGCTTCAACGATAATTTCTGCTTCGGGTACACCTCCTAACGATGCCAGCGCCAGAGCCGGATCGATTTTATCCGTCTCTATCATCGTTAGCGGGCTTGCGTCGATTAAAAGGCTCTGACTGGCATTCTCGTCAGCTCTTAGCCGGGTTGAAAATAGAAAGATGGCAATAGCAATAATCAAGATTAAGAAAACAGTAGCCAAGGTGCCGACGATAACGATCAAACCCAGGTGAGACCCTTTACGTTTGGTCTGGCTCATTAAGTTCCGGTACTCCGTTTTTCCAATTTAGGCTTTTCAATTTTTAAATCCCGCCAAAGTTTGCTGGCAAGATAAGTGGAAAAGCTTAAGGAATTCCCCAAATTCTGCTTGCTTTGACACTTTTCGACTTGATTGGGTAGTCAGTTTTGGGAGAATTATT
>JAFGNV010000037.1 GCA_016926805.1 Anaerolineae bacterium | reverse complement strand
ATGTAGGGCAGGTTTTTAACCTGCCACCCTAAATGGCGGGTTACAAACCCGCCCTACAAGTCTTCCACGATTAAGTGTAGAGCTACCTAACATCATGCAATATTCTGTTTTTAAGGTGCAACGGTAAACGGTGCTAAAAACTCACCATCCTTGCCGACTTAAAAATCGGGTAGGTGGCCCGCAGAGAACCGATTTACCAAATCGTCCGGCAAGTAAAACCGATGGATTTTCTCTACTTCACGAACCAATTCCACCACCTTAGAATTATATGGGGTCGAAACGCCCACTTTTTGGCCCAGTTTCACAATTTCACCATTCAGGTACTCTATTTCCGTAGGCCGGCCTCGACGTATGCTCTGCAAGGTGGAAGTGATGGTGTTTGCGTACGTTTTGGAACCCATCATCAAGCCCAATATTCTCGACGCTACAGGCAGGGGGGCTTTAATCAGAGTCTTGAAGGCAAACACTGGCGCTTCTGGCAATGCTTTGAGTTCAATCTCCGCTTTTTCTATCACCTTAAGCGCCTCTTTGAGGATCAAAACTCCTGTTCTCCTCAAGCCAGGATGTTTCATGCACGCTCCCAAACTCAAGCCAGTCATTGCATCCAGACTGTTGCCCATAGCGTTCATAAGCAATTTTGTCCAGCGTGCCCCTCGAATGTTATTACAGACTTCTGTTTTGATCACTCTGTTAAGAATAGAGCGAATTTCCTCAACTCGTGCCCCATTCTCACCAAACACTTCCCCGATAAGGAGTGCGCCCTCAGAGCCATAGGTCACATACCCAGGCTCTAAAAATTGCGCATTAAAAAGCACAACGCCGCCGATGATGTTTTCCTTTCCAAGCATAGAAGCAGTTATTTCATCACTCCTAATCCCATTTTGCAGGGTCACTATCGGCACATCTTCAACGTAGGGCCTGATCGCTTGACACGTCTCGGCCACGTCTTGCGTCTTTACTGCTAGCAGCACAATATCTGGTCTGAAGTTGAGAGTTTCGGTTGTCTTTACCCTGATAGTGAACTTACCCAATACGCCATCAACGCCTAAGCCATTCCTGTTGATCGCTTCGACGTGCGTTTGGCGAGCAATTAGGCTGACGTCCTCTCCAGCACGCGCTAACAGACCGCCCAGCACGCTCCCTATTGCGCCAGCGCCTACGACTGAAATTTTTGGCTTGGTGTTTTGATTCACTTTTTCTTCCAACGTCTCATCTCAATAATTCGGGGTAGGGGCAGTGCCTTGTGCCTGACCGGTTGGGCGACCACACTGAGTTTTAGGCCAATTCTCCAAACCAACCGCGCCGAACCAACCACTTGCCCAGTTCCAACACCGGGTTGATGGTCAAGGCAACCCCAAGGACGATGACCCAATCGATCAGCGTCAGGCTAAAGGTGCCAAAGGGCAGGTGTAGAACCGGCACGTACACAATCAAGAGCAGAAGGGTTATTTCCCACAGAATCGCCAGATTCAACCACTTGTTGGCAAAAGGTTGGTTTAGCATCGATAGACGATCGGAGCGGAAGTTATAGGCCTTAAAGAATTCAATCAGAACCAGAGCCACAAAGGTCATGGTCATTGCTTCGGCGTGACTGCGGCCGGATTTCAAGGCCCAGGTGAAGAGACTCAGGTTAACCAGGGTTGACCATACTCCCCCGGCCAGCATCAGCGTGATCACCGGCCGGGTGAAAATGCCGGTGCGCGGGTTGCGTGGTTTGCGGCGCATCAGGTCTTTTTCTGGTGGATCCACAGCCAGGGCCAGGGCAGGCAGGCCATCGGTGGCCAGATTGACATACAGAATCTGCACGGCGCTCAAGGGGAGGGGCAAACCCAGTACCGTGGCCCCGGCCATCAGGCCAATTTCACCGATGTTGGCCGAGAGCAGGTACATGAGGTATTTTTTGATGTTGCCAAAAATGCCCCGTCCCTCTTCCACCGCGGCCACAATGGAGGCAAAGTTATCGTCGGTCAGGGTCATATCGGCGGCTTCTTTGGTTACGTCCGTGCCGGTAATGCCCATAGCAATGCCGATGTCGGCTTTTTTGAGCGCGGGCGCATCATTCACGCCGTCGCCGGTCATGGCTACAATGTGGCCTTTCTGCTGCAAAGCGGTGACCACGTTAAGTTTGTGGGCCGGAGAAACGCGGGCGTAAACTTCAATCGTTTCTACTTCGCGCTCAAATTCAGCGTCATCCATCATTTCTAACTCGGCACCGGTGATGACCCGTCCGGTTTTTAGCAACCCCAACTCGCGGGCAATGGCCTGGGCGGTGAGCGGATGGTCGCCGGTAATCATCACCGGCTTGATACTGGCTTCCTCGCAGCGTCGGATGGCCACTCCGGCTTCCGGGCGAGGCGGGTCGATCATGCCGACCAACCCCAGGAAGGTCATGTCATCTTCGGCATTTTCCAACATGACCGGGGATTTTGCCGCAACCGCCAACACGCGCAAGGCTTCATAGGCCATGTGTTGGGCCGTTGCCAGAATCTGGTCTTTGCCGGTTGAATCAAGCTTTTCTGGCCCGGTTGCGGTAAGTTGTTGGGTACAGGAGTCGAGGATAATTTCCGGCGCACCTTTGGCATAGGCGGTCAACCCGGCTGAGGTTTCATGCAGCGTGGTCATCCGTTTGGTTTCTGAGGTAAAGGGGATTTCGTGGACGCGGGGGGAGTGGCTATCGAGGTCAACTTTATGTAAGCCCGCTTTGGCTGTGGCTACAACCAGTGCGCCTTCGGTTGGGTCGCCTTTAATCTCCCACTGGCCGTTGTGTTGGACCAGATAGGAGTCCGAGGCCAGGGTCGCGGCTCTCAGAAACTCCAGCAACGCCTCCGGCGGCTCAACTGGCGTCCCCGCAAGCGAGAAGCCGCCCTTGGGATCATACCCCGAGCCGGAAACCTGGAACATCTGTCCGGCCACGTAAATCTGGCGCACGGTCATTTCGTTTTTGGTTAGCGTGCCGGTTTTATCAGAACAAATCACCGAGGTGCTACCCAGGGTTTCAACCGCCGGGAGACGGCGCATCAGGGCATTGCGTTTGACCATGCGCTGCACCCCCAGGGCCAGGGAGATGGTGACCACGGCGGGCAGAGCTTCGGGCACCACGGCCACGGCCAGAGCCACGCCAAAGATGAACATTTCGATGAAAGGCTGGCCCCGCAGCCAGCCCAGGGCCACGATGATGGCCACGCCCACCAGGGCCGCCCGGGCCAGGATAACTCCCACCCGGTCCAGGTTCTCTTGCAGGGGAGTTCGCCCACTTTCGACGGTTTGCAGCATTTGGGCAATCCGGCCAAACTCGGTTTGCATGCCAGTGGCCACCACCACCGCCCGTCCCCGGCCATAGGTGACGGCCGTGCCGGCGTAGGCCATATTTTTAAGGTCGACGATCGTCAGGTTTTCGTCCGCCAGCAGCTCGACGTGTTTATCCACCGGCACCGACTCACCGGTGAGGGCCGACTCTTCAATTTTTAGATTGATGGCTTCAATGAGCCGCGCGTCGGCGGGAACTCTGTCTCCGGCAGTGAGCAGAATGATGTCGCCGGGTACCAGCCCGCGGGCCGGAATTTCCACTTCATTTCCGTCTCGCAGCACGGTGGCGGTGGGCGCGGCCATCTCGCGCAGGGCTTCGATGGCCCGCTCGGCCCGGTATTCCTGGATAAAACCGAGCAGCACGGCAAACAACACGATCACGGCAATGGCAATGGCTTCGATGCTGTGGCCCAGGAAGATAGAAATGACCGTAGCAATGAGCAGGATGACGATGAGCACGTTTTTGAATTGCCCCAGTAGCAACGCCCACGGTGAAACACCCGGCGCAGCTTGCAGTTCATTGGGGCCATATTTGGCCAGGCGGCGCGTTGCTTCGGCCTGACTCAAACCACGCGTAGCTTCGACTTCTAGTTGTTGTAAGACATCGGTTACATCTTCTTGATGCCAGGTATTCATTACAATCTCCTTTTTCTATGACGGCAATGAGTGAATGTTTATCGCGATGAGCGATGATTCATTTTCATGAGTATACACTCCTTATCCTGATTCTCATACAAAAAGTCAATGCTTTTTTGTCATAGATTATGCTATTGTTAAGGTGCCATTTGCTTGACCATGGTTGTTGCGGCCGAGAAACCCATGAAATTGCGCAGGTAGGGATAAGGCCACGTTCTGGTGGCGACAAACCCCAATCGTTCGTAAAGACGGCGGGCGGCGGGGTTGGTGTCTACCACTTCCAGGCTGACCGATTGGAAGCCATGTTGCCGGGCATAGTCAAACGCAGCTTCCAACAAGCGCGTACCGGTTCCCTGCCCCCGTCTCGATTCGTCAACGGCAATGGCCTCGACCACCAAATTGCGTCCCTCACCGGCAATAAAGAGCCGGAACATCACAAAGCGGATCAAACCACTAAGCCAACCAAATTCGGTGGCAAAACTGGCTAAGTGGGGACTCCAGAAATTTTGCCTGTAGTAGTGTAATCCCACGACCCCGACGATTTGCTGCTGTCCCCTGGCAATGATCATCATTGTCGGGACAAGACCCTGGGCCAGAATAGGCACACCATGGTCCGCGGATTTCATGACAGGTTGAAACTTTCGCTCAAACGCTTTGTAAAGAAGTTCTGCTGCCTGACGGCGATGTTGTTCAGGCAAGCCTAAATGGATTTCAATTTGATCCGTTGTTGCCATCTTTCTTTGCCTGACGTTGATACACGGCATCGCCGAATTCTCGCATCGAGTTATCAAAGCCGGCTTCAGCGATTAACTTGCTGGGTGCCTTGGCCGGACTGCAATAGATGATTTCGTATCCACGTTGGGCCAATTCGGTGGCAATTGGCAAGGACCGGGTGAGCAGGCCGAGATCGTTTGAAGGAAGTGTTGTGAAGAGGAGTTTTTTCATTGTTATGCTTCTACGTGTGGAAGTACGAACTCTTTTTTGGTGAATAGGAGTGGTACCATCAACAGCACATAAAGGATGACATTGTTAAAGGCATTGGTATATGCTCCGAAATATACAGAGAAGAAGGTGTCAATAACGAACCACACCGAAATACAAATTGCCAAACAGTTCCAGGCCCACTTCTCGCGGGCTTTGAATGAGTTGCTGGCGATGAAGTAGATAAATAATCCAAAGGCGGCGGCCATAGCGCCATAAACCCCATAGATCCAGGCCTGAAATGCCTTGGCTTCGGTTGGGACAATTCCATCGTCCCAAAAAACGGAATTGATGTAAGTGACTTCGATATTCAAAAAACTACAGAACGGAAATGAAAGCCCCATCAAAACAAGCAGGATGCCCATCACCAGTAACCACTTTTGCCAAAAATTAAAACGTTTCATCGTTGCTCCTCCCGGTTATTGGATGAAATCTTTTCTGGTAAAAAACAAAGGCGCCATCACCAGCACAAAAAAGGCAATATCGGCCGCAACATTGGCATACACCCTCGCCCGGACCGAAACATATTGGCCGAAGATGAACCAGACCGCGAATCCTGTCACTAGACAATTCCAGGCCCACTTCTCTTTTTGTCGAAAGGGATAATGGACGATGAAGACGAGCAGTATCCCCCAACCGACCATCGCTGCTCCCAAAACCCCGTAGATAAAGGTTTTGAAGGCAGTAACGTCGTCTGGCATGACCCCATTTTTCCAAAAAACGGGATTGATCAGCCCGTCGAATATAGTGACCCCAACGGGCAAGGTTATCACGATGCCCAGAACGACAAATAAAATCCCCCAAAATCAGCAACCATCGTTGCCAGAATAAAAAGACGTTCATTTGACTGTAATTCCTCTGGACCTTGATTACAGTTTTTGGTTCAACGTGTTGTAAAGCCAGGCAAAGAGGGCGCCAAAAATCAGTCCATCGACCAAAGCCCAAATCAGGCCGATAACGCTGCCCAGTGGCGAGATGGTGTAGCCCCGGTATACCTGTCCAATCAGGGTAGGTTCGCCGGTAGCGCCGTCAAAAAAAATAATCCACCAGGTTAATAAAAATAGACCAATCCCCCAAACCAGACCAAACGTTAGGGCAAAAGCTTTTACATTGAGTTGCATTTTGAATCTCCTTTCTGTAACCAAAATTTTTGATAATGCTTATTCCCACTTTTGCCGGCCCATAAACCAGATCGTCAACATCAGCACGACGACCCCAATAACGAATCCGGCCAGCAACTGCGGCCAAAAGGCTCCCAGACCGACGCCTTTCAATAAGATGCTACGAAAGATGATCATATAGTGATGAATGGGGAAGATAGGTGCGATTTTCTGTAAAATGTCGGGCATGTTTTCCACCGGCACGCCGTAGCCGGAGAAGAAGAATTCGACCATCACCCAGGTAAAGGTCAGTAGCAGTGCTTGCATTTGGTTCTTAGCGTAGGCAGACACCATCAGGCCGATATTCAACTCGACCATCAGGAAGAAGAAAGAGATGGTCAGCAGCAAGGCCCACGAACCGCGCATGGGGATACCAAAGACCAACATGGCTACGGCCAGCATCAATAGAAAAGCAGTAAAGCCGAGCAACACGGCGGGTACCGATTTGGCAATAATCAGTTCAAGTCGGCTGATAGGGGTCACGGTTAACTGTTCCAGCGTGCCCAATTCGCGCTCGCGGGCAATGCCAATTCCGGCCACCATCACGGTTATCGCAAACAGGATCAAGCCCAATTCTGAGGGAACGGTGTAGATGGATTTTTTCATCTCTTCGTTATAGCGCACGCGCAAACGAGGCTGCACCAGGGAGAAATTCTCCTCACGACCCCCATTCCACTGCACCGCCAGTTTTTGGTTCATATGCTCTACCACACCCTGCGCAGAGTTGAGCGCCTCGGCGGCGGCAATGGGATCGGAGCCATCCAGAATAAAACCAACTTCTGGGAAGGAGCCGATAGGATTAGCCAATTGTTGCCCGTAATTGGTGGGAATAATCAGGGCCGCCACAGCTTCGCCAGATTCGATGTAAGGCGTTGCCTCGGTGGGATTGCCGAGATAATGCTCAAATTCGAACGTTTCGGTGTTATTAAATGCAGTTAGCAAGGCCCGACTCTCTTCACTGCGGCTCTGATCCACAACCACGGTGGGCAGGTTGGTAATGGGAGCTGCCGTAGACCAAGCCACCAGTGACATTTCCGCCAGCGGGCCAAAGATCACCATAATCACCAATGCTTTGTACCGCATCATTTGGATGAGTTCTTTAACAATGAGAAACCAGAGTCGATAAAACATTTTTTGCTCCTGAGGGTCAGGGTAGCTTTGTTATTTTAACTTCTTCTTAAAGAAAAACACGGCCAGAACCGTCATCATCAGAGCGATGACCAACAGCATCACGGCGGGATACCATAACGCCTCAAGTCCTTGCCCTTTGACCAGCAAGCCCCGGGTAATGGCCACAAATTGGGTGGAAGGCAGCCATTGGGCTTCCTCCTGGACTAAATCGGGAAAACTGGACACAGGGTAAAAAATGCCGGACAGAAAGAAACCGGGAAACATAAAAACCAGCAACGCAATAATGGACGAAGCGGCCTGACTGGACACAAACGTGGCCATAAAGATACCCATCGCATAGGTTGCCAGCAGAAAATCCACCGATAACACTAGGAAGAGCAGAAAAGACCCCTGAAACGGTACCCCAAATAGTTTGACCGCCACTATGGTACAGATGACCACACTGATGAGACCGGTGAAAACATACGGCAGAAGTTTGCCAACTAAAAGTTCGCTCCGGCTCAGGGGGGTAGCAAAAATACTTTCCAGGGTACTGTATTCCTTTTCTCGCACCAGGGCATTCATCACCACCATCGCCGGGAGACTCATCACCAGAACAATCATCGCGGGTACAATACCGTGAGTGTTTTTGAGGTCGGGGTTATACCAGGTGCGGATGCGCAGGTCTATGCCCAGGGGCGTTTGCAAATACCTGATCAGTTCGGGGTTTGTTCGTTCAATAGATTTTATGGCTATCTGCACGCCGAACACCTGCGCCCGGCTGAGGACGTGGTTGATCACGTGATTGGCCGTGGAAGGATCGGTCCCATCAACAATAACTTGCACTTCTGCCGGTTGACCGGCAGTCAATTGGCTGGCGAAGTTAGGGGGAATGACCACCAGGGCCTTGGTTTGGCTGCGGTCAAAGTATCGTTCGGCCTCGGCATAGTTGGTAGCCAGTTTGTTTACCACAATATCTTTACTGTTAGCCAGGGTATCCAAAAATTCACGGGAAAGAGCCGACCGGCTTTTGTCCATTACCATAATGGGTGTTTCTCGAATATTGGCAATGAGGGCATAAGACATGATGATCATAAGAAAGACCGGGGCCAGCAATAACAAAATAAGTGTGCTGGGGTCGCGCCAAATATGGCGGCCTTCTTTCACCAAAACAGCCCACGTTTTAAATAACGACATCAGTTACTCCTTACACGTTAATCCGGCCAGCATCACGTCTACGGCCGCTCTGGCTGATCCGTGCATATCTACTTTGTCTCCTAGTAGGGTGTAGTACAAAAACAGGGCATCGAGCATACCAAACATCGCCAGCGACAGATTGCACGGATTCTTCACTGGCTGAAATTCGCCGTTGGCAACACCTTCGTTGATAATTTCTTCCAACTTGGTTTCATACTCTTCAATGATGCCGGCAAAAATATGTTGGAGTTGCTCATCCTCCGGTGTTTGCGCCCAGAAATCAAGAAAGATTTTGACAAACGGAACCATTTGTTCGCTGCCGGCCAGCGTTACCTCAACCATAGCCCGAATCTTGTCGGCGGCTGACATATCGTCGGTCCAGGCGTGGTCCATTTGCTCGGCCATTTGCAGAATAAACCACTCTACCAAGGCAATGAATAACTCTTGTTTGCTCTTGAAGTGCCAGTACAACGCGCCCTTACTCAGCCCACTCCGGGCTACAATATCATCCATAGTGGTTTGATAAAAACCCTTTTCGGAAAAACACATCAGGGCCGACTGCAAAATTTGGACACGAGTGGCTGCCTTGCGGTCAGTTGGAGATGCGCTGATAGTTTCAAAGCTACTCATTGGTTCGACCTCATTGTCTCGGAAAATCGTATACTGACCAGTCGGTCACTGACTGACCAGTCGGTTTATAATATACCATCATTTGCGCGGCGAGTCAAGAGTTTTGGCAACATTTAGTCTTATGGTAGAATGAATTTTGACGACTTGGGCAATAAGGTTGAAGAATTGCCCGGAGGGCCGGGGGTGTGGGGTGTTCCCCCCATTATCCCCCCTTTCCTGTGCGGCTGTTGCACAGATTGAATTTTGAACCAACAAGCCTATCGTAGACGAAAGATGAACCAAGAGGAAAAATCTCTGGTAGAAGCCCTGCACCGGGGCGACCGCTATGCCTGCGACGATCTGGTGCAGCGTTACTCGCCGAAAATCTACAATGTGGCGTTACGTCTCACCGGCCATCCCACCGAAGCCGAAGAGGTGCTGCAAGAAACGTTTATCAATGCCTGCCGGGGCGTAGAAGCGTTTGAGGGACGCTCTAGCCTGACCACCTGGTTGTACCGTATTGCCACCAACAACGGCCTGATGCGGCTGCGTCGGCGGGAAGCGCCGGTGGTCTCCTTGGATACCCCGCCCGACGAAGCCGAGGGCGAATTTTGGCCCCGCCAGCTTCAAGATTGGGACTGGAATCCGGAGATGGTCACGCTCACCGACGAATTGCGCCAGGTGATGGATGAGGCGGTAGCGGCTCTGCCCGGCTCGTTACAGGGTGTGTTTGTCTTGCGTGATTTGGAAGGATTGTCAGTGCAGGAGGTTACCGAAATTTTGGGAATTTCGGCCAGCAACGTCAAAGTGCGTTTGCACCGCGCCCGGCTGATGCTGCGCGAGCATCTGGCCAATTATTTTTATGAGAAAAGTTCAAAGCGGGAGAATTGATAATGGCTCACCAATCTCACCCGGCGACCTGCCAGGCCCTGTTGAGCCAGCTAGACGATTACCTCGATGGCGAACTGGAGGCCGCCCTCTGCGCCGAAATTGAACAACACCTGGCCGGTTGCGATGACTGTCGGGTGCTGGCCGACACAACCCGTAAAACTATTACCCTCTACCGGCAGCACCGCCGGGTGGAACTGCCGACCGGGATGATGGATCGCTTGCGGCAGGCGTTAGAAGCTGCCGGATGTGGGATAACCAAAGAATAGGCCGCTATCTCGGCAGGCTGCAAAAGGCTCACGGCTAACCCGGTTGTGGGCTTTTTTGTTTTGTAACCTTTTACCGAACCCTGCATCTAACTCAGAAGACAACCCAAAAGAGGTAGAGTATTACCCTTTTGGAAATATTGCCTTAAATTAGTAAAAGCCCATTAACATTTTTGGAGGATAAAAAATGGCGTTGCTTAAAGATCAAGATCGAGAACATTTGAAAAAAGAATTCGAAACACTCGCGGACCCGGTAAAAGTCCTGGTGTTTACCCAAGAGAGGGAATGTCAATATTGCCACGAAACCCGCATGATTGCGGAAGAAGTTGCGGCGCTGTCGGACAAAATTTCGGTAGAGGTGTACGACCTTGTGGCCGATAAAGAAGTGGCCGAGCATTACCAAATCGACAAAATCCCGGCTACGGTGGTTATGCGCGGCGGCGATGCTCCCAAGGATTATGGCATTCGTTACTTTGGTATTCCTTCTGGCTACGAATTCAGTTCACTCATTGAGGATATTATGATGGTTTCTCGAGACGACTCCGGTTTGTCGGACGAGACCAAAGGTATCCTCAAGGGGTTGACTGCCCCGTTGCACTTGCAAGTCTTTGTGACCCCCACCTGCCCCTATTGCCCCGGTGCAGTGCGGCTGGCTCACCAACTGGCCCTGGAAAGCGACCTGGTCCGGGCGGATATGGTTGAGGCTATCGAATTCCCCCACCTGTCGATGAAATATCAGGTGCAGGGGGTGCCGCGCACAGTCATCAACGAGACCACCCACATGGAAGGCATGGCCCCCGAACATATGTTGATGGACAAGGTCAAACAGGCGATAGCCGTATAACAAAGTAACAACGTAGCAGAAGGAATATGTTTACTGGATTCTGCTGTTTTGATACCTGCTCAGGAGACGAGGAATTATGGATTTGAATTTAGATTTTAGTACGGAAGTGGAACGTTACGACGTGATCATCATTGGCGGCGGCCCGGCGGGCGCTTCTGCCGCCATCTATACTGCCCGCGCTGATTTGAAGACCCTGATCATTGACAAAGGGTTGACCGCCGGAGCTTTGGGGATTACGTCGAAGATCAGCAATTATCCGGGTATTCCCGGCCCGGTTAGTGGGGCGGAACTGGTGGCGGCCATGCGCCAGCAGGCCGAGTCGTTTGACGCAAAATTTATCACCGATAAGGTGGTGGGGGTTGATTTAAAATCCGACCCCAAAAGCGTTATTACCGGGATTGGTTCTTTTGCAGCCAGGGCTATCATTCTGGCTACCGGCTCGATGGGGCGGATCAACGCCACGCCGGGCGAAGATAAATTTCTGGGCCGGGGCGTCAGCTACTGTGCCACCTGCGATGGCGCCTTTTTCCGTGACCAGTCCGTGGCCGTAATCGGTAACAATGATGAAGCCCTGGAAGAAACCCTCTTCCTGACCAAGTATGCCGACTCGATCCAGCTGATTGTGCCCACGCCCGAATTGAAAGCGAGTCAGATGTTGGTAGCTGAAGTAGAGAATCATCCTAAAGTCCGGATAAAATTGGGCACGCGCCTGAAGGAGATTATGGGTAACGGCAAGGTGGACGGAATCCGCATCCATCCACGCGGTGATAAGGAACAAACACTGGATGTCACCGGGGTTTTTATGTATCTGCAAGGTAACCAACCTATCACCGATTACTTGATGGGCCAGCTTGAAACTACAGGGGATGGCTGCCTGGCGGTTGACCAGGAAATGCAAACCAGCATCCCCGGTGTGTTTGCAGTGGGCGACCTGCTCTGTACTCACCTCAAGCAAGCCGTCATCGCTGCCGCCGATGGAGTGATTGCGGCGGTTGCCGTGGATAAATATATCCACGGGCGCAAGAAGTTACAGACAGATTGGAAGTAAAAGTGGGGGTGCGTTGGCTCATTCCGGCAGCACAACTGCCGAGGTTGCGAATTCAACCTTGACAAAGTCCCCTTAAGTAGACATAATATAGAAGCAAGTCTGGAGGGCTGCTTACGGTTTATGGATGCTTTCTGGGTTAATATTTTCTTAAAACATTCATTGTAGAATTTGGACATATCTTGAAAGGATGGATGTTGTACAATGAATGCGGAAAGCACTGCGCCGCATATTCCGGCTGTCTTCAGAACCCGCTGGTTTTGGTTCACGACCATTATTCTGGTCATTGTCCTGGGCGGCATTTGGATTTTGCTTTCGGGAGCCATGCTCGGTGATTCCACGGAGGCAAGTTCGGCGGATTTAAGTCCGGCGCCGGTGGCCGGACATCCCGCGCCCGATTTTGAGTTGAAAAGCCTGAATGGTGAAATTGTTCGTTTGAGCGATTTTGCCGGTAAACCGGTTCTGATTAGTTTTTGGGCCACGTGGTGTGGTCCGTGCCGGTCAGAATTTCCTGATTTTCAGGAAGCCTCAGTGGAAAACGCCGAGGCGTTGGTGATTATTGGCATTAATCATACCACGGCCGACCGGGTAGAATTGGTTGGCGATTTTGTTGCCGAGATGGGGGCGACCTTTCCCATTGTTTTGGATGAAACCGGCCAGACGGCTGAGACTTACCAGGTCAGGGGCCTGCCCACCAGCATCTTTGTCGATAAAAATGGCATTGTAAACGAAGTGTTTGCCGGCCCCATTGACAAAGCCTACATCGAGTCGAAAATAGATGAGTTATCGAGCGCGCCAGCCAATCAGCGAGGTGGCGAATCAATTAATGTAGACAGC
Organism: Anaerolineae bacterium; assembly: GCA_016926805.1. Classification (GTDB taxonomy): domain Bacteria; phylum Chloroflexota; class Anaerolineae; order 4572-78; family J111; genus JAFGNV01. The sequence continues at coordinate 31,055 of JAFGNV010000037.1, read as the reverse complement.
AGATAAGCGAGTCGGCAAATTTATGTATCCAATGGTGTTGGTTGGCCCGGTGGCTTTGCCAACTTATCCGTTACTATTACTGGTTGCCTTGTGGGTGGGGATGTGGTTATCTGCTCGTCGAGCGGCGCAGTTGGGGCTGGATGGGGATCACATTTACAATGCTGGCCTTTATGGATTTTTGGCCGGTATCATCGGTGGTCGACTCTGGTTTGTGCTGGCTCATTGGGAAAATTATGCCGCAAATCTGACCCGGATATTCTCTCTATCTCGAAGCGCGCTGGCCGCCGGTGAGGGATTCATCATTGCCACGGTGGTTGGGTTGATTTATCTACTGCGCCACCGGGTGCTGCTGGCCGTGTTTGGCGAGGCCATGGCTCCCGGTTTGGCCCTGGCGCTGGTTATTGGCAATGTTGGCGCGTTTTTAGGCGGCGTAGCGTTGGGTGCACCTGCTAACATGCCCTGGGCGGTTGAGATAGCCGGTATAGCCCGGCATCCACTTCAGTTGTACGAAGCGGCGGTGTGTTTGGGGATTTTAGGTTTATTGTTGTGGCTGCGTTCCTGGCGACCCTGGCCCGGCTTTCATTTTTGGTTGTTTGTGGCCCTGTATGGCCTCACTCGCCTGCTGCTAGAAGTCTTTCGGGCGCGGCCCTATCTGATTGGCAACCATTATCTGGCGGTGCAACTGGTTGCCCTGGCGGCGATAATTGTCGCCCTGGCGGTTATAGCCTATAATTTTACCAGTGATTCGCAAGAGGCTCTTTCGGAACATCAATGAAAAAACTATCCAACGCCCAGATTCTAATTGAGCAAATCGCGTTGCTGCTGGCCAGTTTTGTTTGGACCGTGGTGGTGCTGGCGGTTGTCAGCATGGTTTGGGTTTACCAGGATGTTCAGACTCGGTGGGAATTTGTGCTGAATGCGCCGCCGGAAGCCCTGGCCCAGGCCGCCCCCCCACCGACAGCTACGCCGACGCCCACCATGACCCCCTGGCGTGGTCCCGGCCCTACTGCGACACCCACCGCGACCCAACCACCCACGCCTACCGCGACCCTCGTGGTTAAGCCGCCCGACATTCTGCCTGAAACATTCAACGCCGATGAGCCGACGCCCATGCCCGTGGCGGTACCCTCGTTGGATGAGGTTGCTGAGGCTGGCGCAGAGCAGGCTAATTCCGCGGCCATCGCGCCGACCTCACTGCCCACGCTTATTGCTCAGAGTCCTGATCAAAACCCTGAACCCACCCCAACCAGTTTTCCCCTACCGGCGGAACCATCTGCGGAGAGTGGAGTTCCTACCCGGCTGGTGATCGAGTCGGTTGGTATCGACTCGGCGGTGGTGTCGGTAGGCTGGTATGTGGTTGAACAGGCCGGCCGGCAATACAGCATTTGGAATGTGGCCGATAATGCCGTAGGTTGGCACAAAACTTCAGCCCGGTTGGGACAGCCCGGCAACAGCGTGATGACCGGACACCACAACGTGAAGGGCGAGGTTTTCCGCGATTTGGTCAATGTGGAGGTTGGCGATAAGGTGGTGGTTTATTCCGGGGAGCAGGCATACGAATATACGGTTGAGTTAAAAACCATTGTCAAAGAGAAGGGCGAATCTATTGACGTGCGCCGGCAGAATGCCCAATGGATAGCCACCACCAACGATGAGCGCCTTACACTGGTGACCTGCTGGCCCTATACCAATAACACCCACCGGGTGATTGTGGTGGCTAAACCGTTGTGAGGAGTTTTTTGATGACATTGCCTGGTCTGATTACCCGAATCCGGCGCAATCATGGGCTGGAACACGCCACCGTGCACGTTCTTAGCCGGCGTCATTCCCGGCTGGCCGTGGTCGGCCGCAGCGATTGGAACGGTTTCACCCTGTATGGCCCCCTCGATACCATCGCCGTTAACCGGGCCGCCGACGAGGCTCTCCAGCGCTTGCGCCAGGGCGGGTCGAATTTGGCGGTTCATCCTCGCTGTGGTACAGTGTTAGCCACTACCGGCCTGCTGACCGGCCTGGCCGCGTTTTTGGCCATTACCCTGGATAGCAGCGGCTCGCCTCGACGGTTTCGCTGGGAGGTTATTCCGATAGCGGTGCTGGCCGCAACAGTTGCCGCCATTTTGGCCCAGCCCCTGGGCTTGCTGCTTCAGGAACGATACACGGTCAGCGGCGATCCGGGCAGTCTGGAAATCAAACAGATCAGCCGGTATTCGCTGGGCAATCTTACCGTCCATCGCATTGAAACGACCCAATAGATTACCCCAACCATCTTGCCCATTTACCGCATCGTTGCATAAAGTGTTTATTGATTTGCGATTTGCCGATTTGATATTTGTTGACTCGCTGACTCGCTGATTCCCATGCTCTACCTTTTTCACGGCCCCGACGATTATATTCGCTCCCAAAAAATCGCCGAACTCAAAGCCGCCCTCGGCGACACCTCCGGGCTGGGGGTAACCGAACTCGACGGTCAGGGTTTGAGTCTGAGCGAAATTCGTCGTCACACCGATACCCTGCCCCTGTTGGTAACCAGGCGGCTGGTCATCGTCAATGACTATCTCCGGTACCTGGCCGGTCAAGCCGAAGCGCGGCAAGCCCTGCTAGATTACCTGCCCCACTTGCCCCCTTCTACCGACCTGGTTCTGGCCGAAAGAGAAGTTCTGGATCGGAACCATCCGGTCCTGAAAATTGCCAGCCAGAGCGGACAGGTTCATTTTGCCGGGCTGGATGTCAACAACCTGCAACCGTGGATTGTGCGCCGGGCCAAAGAATTGGGCGCAAACATCGAGCCGAGCGCGGCGGCGTTATTGGGCAGGCTGGTCGGTCCCAACCTGCGCACCCTCAACAGCGAACTGGAAAAACTGGCATTGTACGTGGGCGGTGAGCGCGCCATCCGGCAGGCGGACGTGGACCTGCTGGTGCCCTACACCGAAGAGGCCGAACGTTTTGGCATCTCCAACGCCATCGGCCGGCGCGATGCTCGCCGTGCCTACGACCAGCTCCACAAAGAGTTAGAAGAGGGCAAAAACCCAATGGCTATTTTGGCCAGCATTGCCGCCCAAATCAGAGCCTTGATTGAGGTCAAAGATATGGCCGAGCGGGGCATGACCTCGCTGGAAATTGCCCGCGTTAAGGGCTGGCGCAGCGACTATGCAGCCAAAGCCCGCCTGAAAGAGGCGGCCAATTATTCAATGGCCCGGCTGGAGCAGGTTTTGGAGATGTTGTTGGAGCTAGACCTGGCCATCAAAACGGGCCGGATGGACAGCCTGCTGGCCCTGGACACGTTGATTGCCCGCTTGTGCACCGCTTAAAGAAGAATAGTTTTAATGAGGAAGGCACACCCCGGAGGCGGGGTGTTTTTTTCTTGCGGGTTGCAAGAAAGTGGAAGGTGGTTAAAATAGAAGTAGGATTACGAATTTCAGCCGACATTTCTGTAGTAAGCCAGTTCACCAAGCCGTGACTGAAGGAAAGCCATGTTTATGGAAAATGATTCAGCTTTACCCCAAATCGACCTAAACCAGGCCAATCTGGAAACACTTACCACCCTCCCTGGTATTGGCCCGGCCCTGGCCCAACGGATTATCCGTTTTCGGGAGGACGTGCATCCCTTTGCCGAGGCGATAGAAATTACGGCGGTACCGGGAATTTCCAAGGGAATGTATCGCGGGTTTGCCGATAGGGTCACCGTATCCCCCCCACCTGCCCCGGTGTTCGAGGAGGCATCGCCAACCGCCATAGCGGCCACAGACGAGCAACCTCCGGCAGTTGAGATAACGGTGGCCGCTGAGAAGGTAAAGGAACCGGAAGAACCGATGGTAGAGCCTGAGGCCGCCGGAGAAGAACCGCCGCCATCCCGCCAGGCCGAGGTGGTTTCGCCCCCACCTTCATTTGACGCCGAATCCATCCCTCCCCCCAAAAGTCCGTCCTCGCCGGTGGCCCCGGCCCACCAACCTGCCTCCGGTGGAGCCTGGCGATTTTGGGTTGTGGCCATTGTTGGCGTGCTGGGCGGGGCATTGCTGGCCTTGCTGATGTTGCAGAGCATCAACGGCACGCTGAATATGGCTACTCATCCCCAGGTGCTGCAATTGAACGACCAGGTGGCGCGTCTGGAACGCCAGAGTAAATTACTCAATGATGAAATTGTCGAGCTTCGCCAGCGGCTCAATCAAATGGAGGCGTTGAGCGGCCGTTTACAAAAGGCCGAGGCTGACATCGACGCGTTACAGACAAAGCTTACCCAACTCAACGAGCAGATTGCCACTCTCGAACAAAATATGGCCCAGGCGCAGACTGATCTCCGATCTCTCAGTGAGGGTTTATCTACCCAGGGCGAACAAATTGCCACGTTGGAAAAGGATGCGGCTCACATCAGAGAAACCGTTGCTGAAATTCAAGCCGCGGCCGACCGTTTCGACTCGTTCCTCACCGGCCTGCGTGATTTGTTACTCGTTACCGTAGACACGGCCACGCCAGCCCCCAACGTCTCCCCAACCACCACCCTCACCAACACTCCGGTTGGCCTGACCACCGCCACAACGACCCGCACGCCCCGCCCCACTCGCACCCCCACCGCCACCCCAACCATGGTCACCACCCCTCTCCTCTTACCCACCTTCACGCCCTTATCCACCGTTGCTGTAGAAACCCCCTCGGCGTCCTATCGAGCCACAAACACGCCGGGTGAAACATCGGTACGGGTGGTTCGTTAAGAAATTTTGATATGGCGAGGTCTAATTGCACGCCCCAGGATTGTCGCCAGGAAATTCAATAGTTTTTAGTTGGAGTTTAGCACTTACAACGAGGTGACGCTGATGACAGAACAATCAAATACCTCCGGTTTTTGGCAGAGCTTTGGCCGTTTTATGCGCGGTCTGATCCGCCTGGTGTTATTTGCGCTGATTGTGGCGGTGATTGTGGTGGTTGTCTATTATTCTATCCCCTACATTTACAACTACATGCAGAATAGGGGGGATAGTCAGGTGGTGACTGAGGATTTACGGCGCGATCAGGCCCAAATGCAGGAGGATTTTACCAATCAACTGGCCAACCAACGCGAGCGAATTGTCCAATTAGAGGCTGAACTGACCGCCGAACGGGAAGCTCGCAGTCAATTGGAAATCACGGTTGCCCAACAAGGCGAAACCCTCTCTGCTCAGGCCACGGCTCAAACTGAGATGGAGAACATGCTTCAGACGCAGGGACAGACCCCCGCCGTTCCAACTGAATTGGCGGAGCGCCTTGACGCCCAGGCCAAAGCCATCGCCGGGTTGGAACAGCAGGTTGATAGCCTCGATACTACTCTGGCCAACCTCGATTCGACAGCGGTTGGGTTGGAGCAGATGATGGCCGAACCTGTTCCGGAAGTTGATAACCTCCAACAACAGATGTTAATCTTGCAGGCGGGTCAAGCAGTACTCAAAGCCCAGTTGCATCTGTCGGAAAACAATCCCGGCCAGGCCCAACTGGCGTTAACGCGAGTTGACTTGGCCCTGAATCGCTTGACGGGGCTTGTTTCTCCAGGAAAGGGGGAAGCCCTGGCCGAAATTCAGGCCCAACTGCAAACCGCTATCGTTGCCATTGAGGAGCAACCTTTTATTGCGGGGCAGGAATTGGAGATTCTGTGGGAGTTGTTGCAGAGATTTGCCGATAGTTGACCAGACCACCCTGGGAGGAAGCACATCAATGGCAAACAGACGGTTTTTATTGTTACTATTATTAATTGTGAGTATCTTAACCCTGACTCTATTGGGAGGGTGGTGGTGGCTCAAATGGAAATGTCCCCCCAATTGTGCGGGGGTAGACATCCACGGTGAAGATTGGAGTAATCAGGATTTGCAGAGGGTTAATTTTCAGGGAGCCATTTTGCTTGGTACAAATTTTAGCGCCTCTGATTTGCGAAACGCCATCCTCAGGGGAGCTGATCTTCATGCGACCATTATCAACGGGGACACCAGACTTGACGACGAAGATAAATTGGTCTGGGAAATTGTAAACAATAAGGTAAGAAGACGGTGGGAATTGCCCAAGCGCGACTTGAGTGGGGCGTATTTGAGCGGGGTTGACTTAAGAGACGCCAATCTCAGTGAGGCCAATCTGCAGGGAGCCAATCTCAATCAGGCCGACTTAAGTGGGGCCAATTTAAGTGGGGCCAATTTAAGCGGGGCCAAACTAAAGGGGGCCGTTTTGATTGGGGTTAATCTGAACGGGACCCAACTCCAAAAAACAGATTTGAATGGGGCCAATTTACGCCAAGCCGATTTGACCGACGCCAATATCACCGAGGCCAATTTGGAAGGAGCCGATTTATATCTGGCCAAACTGCGTGGGGTGGTCATTGAGGAAGCAGGGGTGAAAATTAATGACAAGTGGCGGCTGGTATGGGAAATTGTGAATCAGGGCGGAGAAAATCGCAACCTGCATGGGCAAGACCTGAGTGGGGCTTATCTGGCCGAAACCAATCTTCGGGGGGCCGATTTGGGCGAAGCAAACCTGCGTGAAGCCGATTTGACCAACGCCAACCTGACCGGGGCCAACCTGTTGGGAGCCGATTTACATCTGGCGAATCTGCGCGGGGTTGTGGCCGAGGACGAAAACATAAAAATTGACTCATTATGGCGAGAAGTATGGGCCGTTGTCAACCAGGGGGGCGAGAAGCTTGATTTGAGCAACCGCGACCTGAGTGAAATCTACCTCCGGGAAGTGAATCTTAAACAGGCGAATCTAAGCGGATCGAGCCTGCGGGGCAGCAATCTGCAGGGGGCAAATCTGGCCGAGGCTAATTTGAGCGGCGCGAACCTTACCGGGGTTAAATTGACTGGCGCCGACCTGCGTCGAGCCAACCTCCGGGGCGTGGTGGTGGAAGAGGGCAACATAGAAATTGATGACAAATGGCGAAAAGTCTGGGAGATTGTTAATCACGGGGCCGTGGAACGGAACTTGGCCCAAGCTGATCTGAGTGGCGCCGACCTGAAAGAAGTTGATCTGAGCGGCGCAAATCTGAGCGGCGCAAATCTCAGTGATGCCGATTTGAGCGGAGCCGATTTGAGCAGAGCCAACCTGAGCCGGGCCAATCTGACCGGGGCCGATCTGACCAATGCCCGCTTGAATGAGGCCAACTTACAAAATGCTACCCTGAGCCACGCCAGGCTAGCTTCCGCCGATCTGAGTGGGGCCGAGTTGAAAGAAGCCAAACTTGACGGCGCCCACCTCTACAGTGCCATAATAGCTGAGGATCAGATTGAGTCCCAATGGCAACTCATCTGGGAAATTTTTAATGTTGTCAAAGCACCGGGAGAGTGGGATTTAAGCGGCAAAGACCTGAGCGGCGCCGATCTGAGTAACGCCACCCTGCCGGCGGCCAATCTGAGCGGGGCAAAACTGGAAAACACAAGATTAAGGCAGGCTAACCTGTCTGGTGCCAATCTTAGCCGGGCCAACTTACGCGGCGCCGACCTGGATGAAGCTGACCTTACCGGGGCCAATTTGAGTGAGGCTGACCTTAGCGGGGCCGATCTGGAAGGGGCTAAGTTGAACGGCGCCGACCTCAGCGAAGCTATTCTGAATGAGGCCGGATTAAAAAAGGCCGAACTCCGGGGGGCCAGGTTGACCAAAGCCGATTTGAGCAAGGCAAGATTACGGGAAGCTGATTTTAGCCGGGGCGCCAATGGCGAAGCCACCGAACTCTCATGGGCTGTTTTCGCTGAGGCTGATTTGTGTCAGGCTGATTTGAATGGGGCCAATTTGCATGGCGTAAATCTGCGGAGCGCCAACCTGAGTGGAGCCGACTTGACCGGCGCCGATTTATCTCTGGTTGAGCTAACCGGAGCCCAGTTTGTTAACAGTGGAGATTGTTCCGGCAGAATTGTGTTGCAAGGAAGTAATCTGCATCTGGCCGATCTGCACGGCGCGGACTTGAGCGGCGTTAATTTGAGTGGAGCTAATTTACAGAATACTCAACTCAAAGGAGTCAATTTTGCCGGAGCCAACTTGAGTGGGGCCAATCTCAGTGGGGCCGATTTGACTTTGGGAATTGATCCTGGCGGCGGCGATGTTTTGAACCAGCCGGTCAATCTGAACGGAGCCGATCTGAGTGGGGCCAACTTAACCGGAGCCGACATGATCAAAGCCAGTCTGGTCGGCGCAGACCTGCGGGGGGCCAACCTGGCCGATGTCAGACTGGAAGCAGCCAGTTTACCGGGAGCCAATTTGAGCGGCGCCAGACTGGCCGGGGCAAGTTTAGCCGGGGCTGATTTGCAAGGGGCCGACCTATCTCGGGCCATTCTCACCGAGACAATCTTGCGAGAGGCCCGTCTGGAGACAGCCGACCTGAGTGGGGGTGATCTGACCGGGGCGGAACTGGTTCAGGCCGACCTGGATAGAGCCAACCTGGCGGGAGCGCAACTGCGCCAGGCCGACTTGAGACAGGCCGCGCTAACCGAAGCCGATCTGAAAGGGGCCAACTTGAGCGGCGCTGATTTGAGCGGTGCGACGCTGATCGGCGCCGACCTCCGTAACGCAAACCTGCTGGGAGCCAATATTGACGGAGCCGACCTGACCAGGGCTGATCTATATGGAGCCGTGCTGCCTGATGGCGCCCGGCAGCAATAACAGGTTTTTGGTTAAACCCGTGGCTTATGCTTGAAGGCCCAGTACCAGGCGAATCTTTTCTAGCATTTCGTCCGTACGGCCTTTGACAAAGTAGTCGGCGGCGCCTTTATCAAGGCATATTTTGGCCGTTTCAACCTCATCCCAGGCCGAATTGACAATCACCGGGATGGCGGGTGCTTCGGTTTTAAGGCGTTCCAGAAGTTCCAGCCCGGCATACCTGGACTCTTTGCCGGAGAAGTCGGGCATGTTCAAATCCAAAATCACCAGGTTAAAGGGCTCGTTCTTGCCCAGCGAGTCCTGAACAAGTTCAAAAGCGGGGAGGTTGCCGTCGGCCGTTTCTACGTCAAAGCCTTCGCGGAACAGGGTTTTGGCCACACTCCGCAGCAAATTTTCTTCGTCATCAACCACCAGAATTCTCGGTTCGGTATCCATATCTCAAAAAATCCCCTCCTTAGGGCTAAGGATTAAGCTTAAACTTAGTACAATCTTGCGCAAGTTTGTTCCGGGTTTTGTAGGAACAGAACAATGTTCTGTCCCTACAAAAATGGTATTTCTGCTCGGAACGTATTTATGAAATCCTGTACTTATACTCAACAGCGTCATAAAATAACACAAATCCGCAGAGAATCTTGTTACTTTTTAATGCTGTTGAGTATAGTTTAGGACAACTTCCATATTTGGTCGTGAAATTACTTAATATTGTGACCTCATATTGAGGCGGTTATACTCAACAGCGTCATAAAATAACACAAATCCGCAGAGAATCTTGTTACTTTTTAATGCTGTTGAGTATAATTATTTTTCAATCCTTAGCTTGAACGTATCGCCTTCAAAGCGCTTTTCACTTCGGCCAGCAAGGCTGCCCGGGTATAAGGTTTGAGAGTCAGGTTGTAAATGCCCGCCAGTTTCCGCTCTTTGGTCCGCTCTACCCGGGGATTGGAAGAAACCGCCACGGTTTTGGCAATGGCACCCGCATCCTTAATTTTTTGCATGATCGCCAGCGAGTCACCCTCTGCCAGAATGTCGTCAATCAGAATGAGATCATACACATCAAGGTTTTCAAAGCGGTAACTGTCGCCGGAAGCGGCTACTTTGTAACCTCCATCATCCAGGGCCGAAGCAGCAAACTGTTGCCAATTGTCCCGATCATCAATGAGTAGAATTTTGCCTCTACCCAGTTCACCTTTGACGCTGGCTTCTTTGCCCCGGTAAACCGGCAGGCTCACAGTAAAGGTGGCGCCTCGTCCCGGTTGGCTGGTGACGGAAATGTGGCCGCCGATTTGTTCCAAAATCAACCGGCACGCCGGTAAACCCAGCCCCGTATGCCCCTTAATGCCCTTGGTGGTGTGGAAAGTGATCCAGATTTTGCCCAAATCTTCTTCGGCAATGCCAACCCCGTTGTCGATCACGTCGACCAGGACAAAGTCGCCGCCCGAGTCGGGGCGGATGGTTAATTTTATGTGGGGCTGGGGCTGATTTTCCATGGCTTCGTAGGCATTTCTGATCAGGTTACCAAAAACGCGGTGGAGTTGCACCGGGTCGACCAGGGCCAGGGGTAAACCGGCCTGAATATCGATAGAGATACACTCGCGGGGCACTTCAATTTCGTTTACAACGTCTCTGATCAGATCCTCGACCATAGTGGGGCGCGGGGCCTGCTCCCGGGCCGGGCCGATCATATCTTCTTTGACCCGCATGATTAGCCTGCCAGCCTGGTTGATAATTTCCAGGTCTTCTATCATCGAGCTTGGGCTGAGGCGTTTTTCCAGTTTGTTTAGAGGCAGGCTACTGAGCTTTGTTGCGGTGCTGGCCAACTCCGGCCTGGCCTGCTTAAAAGCGGTGGCTTCTTTTTGGAGGAGTTGAGCCAGCGAATTGTCTTTTAGCTCGGCCATCTCATTGATCATGTCTGCAACGGCAATGGTCAACAGCTGTACGTCGTGGCGAATGCGTTCAACCGAGCCGCCAATGGGTTCGGCTTTATTACCGATCCAGTGGATGGCGTCGCCGGTGGCGGTGGCAATGGCTTCAAAGGTTTTAGCCCGGAGCAGTTCGGTGTGGGCTTGTTCTAGCTCGCGTCGTTGGCGGGCGTTGTCGATGGCAATGGCCAGTTGGTTGGCCATGGCTTGCAGCGAGGAAACGTCTTCATCGGAAAAGGCCGCCGCTTCCACGCTTTGCACGGTAACCGCGCCAATCACTCGATCGCCAATGGCCAGGGGCAGGGCCATCTCCGAGCGGGTTTCGGGCAGAACCGGATTGGGGTACCACACTTTTTCGGTATCCACGTCTAGCGAGATGCGGGCCTCGTTTAAGGCCGTGCAGGCGCCAATCATCGAGTTGCCGCCAACAGACAATTTGTGATTGTTCTCAATCATAATTCGGCCCGGTTCGCCGCGACCGGCTCGTAACACGGCAAATTCACCGGCCTCATCTACCAGAAAAACGCCGGAATAGTAAAAGTTGTAAGCCTCACAAATAATATCAACGGTTTTGGGCAACAACTCGTCAATATCCATAATGTGGGTGATATTTTGGCTCACTTCCGCGGCCGCGGCGAGCAAGTTTACCCGGCGCACTGCTTGTTTCAGAGTTACGTTTGCTTCTTTTTGCGCTGAGTCCATGATAATTACCTCTGCCTCACGTTAGATTTTTAATTTCTTATTCGGCGATGAGTTCCCCATCTTTTTCGGGGCTGTAAATGGGCACGTGCAAGGTAAAGGTTGAGCCAATGCCTACCTCGCTGGTGACACCTATCTTGCCGCCCATCCGTTCCATGATTTGCAGGCAGGCCGGCAATCCCAGCCCGGTGCCGCCTTTTTTACCTTTGGTCGTGTGGAAAGTCATCCAGATGTTGGTCAAGTCCTCTTCGGGGATGCCGCAGCCGTTGTCGGCAATTTCTACCGTCACAAATTTTTCGTCTATCTGGCGAATAGCCACAAACAGGTGAGGGTCTATGCCTTCCTCTACGGCCTCGATGGCATTTTTGATGAGATTGAGAATCACCCGGCCAAATTGAAGCGGGTCGATTTTTACCGGCGGAACGTAGCCGTCAATACTGTACGACACGGTACCCGGCGGCAAGGCAAAACCTTTGATGCTATCTTGCACCACTTCAACTATATCGGCTGCCTGAATTTTCAGACGGCGCGCCGGGCCGATGAGATCTTCTTTAATTTGCAAAATAGTCTTGGCGCTTTTTTCGATGATGTCGAGGTCTTCTAATACCGACTCGATATCCAGCATATGCCGGAGTTTGTCCAGCGGTTTGTCTCTCAGCCGGTCGATTTTTGTGGGCAGGTCCGGAACTTCCTGCTCTAAACGGTTTGCTGCCTCAATGATCACCTGGGCCAGCGGGTCTTCTTCCACGTTTATTCCGGTTTGGGTAACATATTCTTTGGCCAGGTACAAAAAACCGCCGATATCTTCGCGAACCCGGTCGGCACAAGCAGGAACGGGCGCGGCTTTGTTGCCGACCCAGTGAATAGTCTCGCCAGTGGCGGTGGCAATTGACTCGAAGGTTTTGGTGCGGACCAATTCCTGGTTGGCCATCTCCAAGTCCTTTAACAACCGGGCGTTATTGATGGCTACAGCCAGTTGGTCGGCCATCATTTGCAGGGAGGAGATGTCTTCTTCGGAAAAAGCGGCCTCTTCCACACTCTGAACGGTTAAAGCGCCAATGGCTTTGTTTTTGATGATGAGAGGCAGGGCCATTTCGGAGCGGGTTTCGGGTAATAGTGGATTGGGATACCATACTTTTTCTTCGTCAACATCCAGTGAGATGCGGGCTTCGCCCAGGCCAGTGGCGGCACCAATCATGGAGTTGCCACCAACCAACAATTTGTGTTTGCGTCCCATCATTTTTTTACCGGCCTCGCCGTGCCCGGCCTTGAGCACCGCCCACTCCTGGCCATCTTCAAGCGTTTCAACCAAAAAGATACCGGCGTAATAAAAACCGTATTCTTCGCAGATGATGTCAACCGTGCTAGAGAGCAGTTCGTCCAGGTCCAAAATCGAGGTGATGTTGCGGCTCACGTCCGCGCCGGCCTGGAGAAGGGTGGCCCGCCGTGAAGCCTGTTTGAACAGATATTCATTCTGTTGGTGTAGCCGGGCGTTGTGAATGGCTACGGCCAGTTGGTCGGCCATGGCCTGCAAGGAGGCAATATCTTCGTCGGAAAAGGCGGCCTCTGCGGTGCTCTGCACCGTCAACGCGCCGATGACCTGACCTCTGATGGCTAACGGAAGAGCCATTTCTGAGCGCGTATCGGGCAGGAAGGGATTGTTGAACCAAACGGCCTCTTTGCCCACATCCAGCGCAATTCGAGCCTCGTTCAGCGCTGTGCAGGCGCCCACCATCGAGCGTCCCCCTACTTCCAGTTTGTGGTGGTGCTCCATCATAATCCGGCCTGCTCTACCGCGTCCGGCCTGGAGCACGGCCCAATGCTTGCCGTCCTCTAGAGTTTCAATCAAAAAAATACCGGCGTAGTAAAAGCCGTATTCTTCGCAGATAATGTCTACCGTGGCCGGTAATAGTTGGTTGGGGTCCAGAATTGAAGAAGTATTGCGGCTAACCTGGGCCGCTGCGTTAAGTAATCTGGTCCGTCGGCGAGCCTTTTCCAGGGTTTCGGCCAGGTCTTGTTCCGAGGTGGATGATTTCAATATCCGATCTGTGTCCATGTGTTGCGAAACCCCCTGATCTAAGTTACAGGGTGGTGAAACGTATGGGGAAATAAGGTTTATGTTATTGGTTCTGAAGGTGGATTGTGCCGGATAATGTTGACGTTAGTACCTAGCCGCAGCAGCGCAAATTCACACCCTTTAAGATTATACTAAAAAACCAGGTAAGGAGCAATCCCCTTTAATAGTATAAATGGGCCTGTCTCTCCGCCCTTATAGGCAAAACAGCCCCAACCTACGGTTCGGCGACGGTATGCCGATGACGTTACCGTTGGTTTATCATCCGACTTGCAAGGCCTGCCAATCCATCACCTTGCCCTGAATCATGGTACAATAGGGTATATTAGCGCGTAAGATTTCTGATGAGCGCCCATCCAAACTCAAAGATTATGGGTACAAGTTGATGAAATTGGGCAAAGATTTTATTTTTGTCGCTATTATTATCGTTCTGACTGCATTGGCGGTAGGTATTGCCATCCAACAATGGCTCCTGGTCGACCTGCCCCGGCCCGGCGAACTCTATCACTACACCTCGGCCCCCTCCACCAAAATCTACGACCGGCACGGGACCCTGCTCTACGAAATCACCGACCCTCACCAGGGGCTGCATACACCTCTCACCCTGGACGAGATTCCGCAGGCGTGTATCGACGCCACCATCGCTACCGAAGACGCCAGCTTTTATCGTAACCCTGGCGTGGATGCCTGGGCCATTGTTCGGGCGCTATATCTCAACCTTAAAGGTGGCGAGGTCTTGAGCGGCGGCAGCACCATTACCCAGCAATTGGCCCGCAACCTGTTACTCTCGCCGCAGGAACGGGTTGAAATCAGCCTGACCCGCAAGCTGCGTGAGGCTATTTTGGCCTGGCGTCTGGCTCACACCTACCATAAAGACGAGATTCTGACCCTCTACCTCAACGAGACCTACTACGGCAACCTGGCCTACGGCATCGAGGCCGCCAGCCGGACTTATTTTGGCAAACACGCCGCCGAACTCGACCTGGCCGAGTGCGCGATGCTGGCCGGACTGCCCCAGAGTCCGGCCAATTACAACCCCCTGGAAAATCCCGACGCGGCCAAAACCCGCCAGGGTATTGTGTTGGACTTGCTGGCGAAGCACGGGTTCATCAGTGCGGACGAGGCCAACAATGCCCGGCGTGAGAAACTCGGTTTTGCGGCTATTCCCTTCCCCATCGAAGCGCCCCATTTTGTGATGTTTGTGCGCGGCGAGTTGGAGAGGCGGTACGGTTTAGAAGCCATTTACCGCCAGGGATTGCAGGTTTACACCACGCTCGACCTGAATATGCAAAACACGGCCCGGCGCATTGTACGCTACCGGTTGACGGAACTGGCCGAACAGAAGGACGGCCTGCCGCCGCACAACGTGCGCAACGCTGCCGTGGTGGTGCTGGACCCCTACAGCGGCGAGGTGTTAACCATGCTTGGCAGCCCCAATTATTTCGACGCCCGGATCGACGGCGCGGTCAATGTCACCATGGCCACCCGCCAGCCCGGTTCTTCGATCAAGCCGCTGACCTACGCCGCTGCCTTTGACCCTGACCTTGCCGCAGCGCACGGTTATGAGCCGCTTACCCCGGCCTCGATGATGGTGGACGCGCGCACTGCCTTTGTCACCAAAGAGGGCCAGCCCTACGTGCCCGAAAATTACGACCACACCTGGCGCGGGCCGGTGCTGCTGCGCCAGAGTTTGGCCAGCAGTTACAACCTCATTGCGGTAAAGGTGTTGGATTACGTGGGACTGGACACGATGATTGGTCTGGCCCGGCGGATGGGCATTACCACCTTTGACAACAAGGATTTTGGCCTGGCCCTCACCCTCGGCGGCGGCGAAGTGCGGTTGGTAGAACTCACCGCCGCCTATGCGGCTCTGGCCAACGGCGGGCGGCGAATAGAGCCGGTGACCATCACCCGCATCACCGACCATGCCGGTAATTTGATCTACGACCGGCCCCCAAACCTCAATCCCGGCCCACCGGTGCTCGACCCACGCGCGGCTTACCTTATTACCAATATTTTGAGCGACAACTACGCACGCCGTTCCACTTTTGGGGCGGGCAGCCCGTTGCGGCTCTCGCGTCCGGCGGCGGCCAAAACCGGCACTACCCAAGATTGGCGCGACAACTGGACCGTTGGTTATACTCCTGATTTGGTGGTGGGGGTGTGGGCCGGCAACGCCGACAACGAGCCGATGCGTAACGTATCGGGTATTACCGGCGCCGCGCCAATGTGGCGTGACATTATGGAAGAACTGCACAAGACGCGCCCGGTGCGGGATTTTGCCAGGCCGGAGGGCCTAGTTGAACAAGTTGTGTGTGCTGATAATGGACTTTTGCCGGTGTCAGGTGCCGGGGATCAGGGGTCAAACAAAACCATCATCCAAAATACACTCTATAACCAGCCAACGCTGGCCGCAACCCGGTATCCGGCGGCGTGCCCGCATACCCTGAGCGAAGTGTTCATTGCCGGAACCGAACCGCAGCAGGTTGACAACTGGCACCAGAGCATCGCCCTGGACCGTCGCAATGGCTTGCGAGCCGGTTCCGGTTGCCCACTTGACTACGTGACCTTCCAAACCTTCACTCTTTACCCCGCCGAAGCCCAAGCCTGGGCCAGGCGGCAGGGCGTGCCCGAGCCGCCCGACATTTATTCGCCGCTCTGCCCAGAAAGCGAATCAACGAATCAGCAAATCAGCGAATCAGCCGCTTTTATCTCACCTCTCACCTCTGCCCTCTCTGGTCTGATATTCACCAGCCCCGACCAGGGCAGCGTTTTTCGCCTGTCGCCCGGCATTCCCTTGGACAAACAAAAGATCCGGGTCAGCGTGCGTCCGGCGGATGGGGTGCAGGTGCAGCAGGTCTCGTTGCTGGTCAATGGCCGATTTTTGGCCGAAGGGTTGGAAACCTTGTGGCAAATGTTGCCAGGAGAATACACGTTTGAGGCGATAGGGGTGGACAGTACGGGGAATGAAATCCGGGCCGGGGGGGTCACGGTGAAGGTAGTGGAGTAATTCACGGCGTAGCGCAACGAGGCCGGTTTTGGGTTGATGGAATATGACAGGCCATTACTGCCTACCGTTGGCTGCTACTATCTCTGCGACCTGTCGTGCATGACGGGTGACCGACTCGCCGTTGGTGAGGGCCGGGTAAATTTGGGCCGTAGTCGCCAGGTATAAATTTTGCACCGGGGTTTTGACCGGGGGGATGAGGTGGGCGGCGTTAAGGCCGTGCAGCGGCTCGACATAACGCGCCCGGTTGACTACAAAATGGCGAATCCGGGCCGGGTCAAAATGGGGGAACATCGCCTGCAAGTGGCCCAGCCAAATCAGGCGGATTTCGTCATCAGATTTTTGCTGCCAGGGGCTGCCCGGTGCGGTATACTTGGGCAAATAAACCAGATGGTGCCCGCCCACGTATTGGGGATCGATGTAGGTCGTTGTTTCGATGATGCCGGTGAAAGGAATGTTGTCGTTGGTGATGTTGAGAGTCCAGTAGCCGGTTAAAGGGCGATCCAATACCAGCAGCGGGCAGACAAGTCCCAGATAATCCGTTTTATCGAGAAAACTGAGGTATTCTTGACCGGCATCGGGAATCAACCGGCGAAAGATGGGCAATTGTGAGGTTACCACAATGGCGTCAAAAGAACGCACCTCGTGCCTCAACCGTATCCCGTGGGCGCGATTCCCCTCTATTTCAATTTTTTGCGCCGGGCAACCGAGATGTATTTTCCCCCCAGCGGCTTCAATCTTTTCGGTCATTGCCTGCAACAGGGTGATGTAACCACCGATGAGGTGCCCAGCCTCTTCCTTTTGGTTTGCCCCTCCCCGGGTAGATTTCATCCGCACCAGCCGCGACCAGATGTAGGTGGCGGGGGTGTTATCAAAACCGCCGTCGAATTTGGCCTTGAGCAGCGGGCGCCAGATATTCTCATAAGTTCGCCGACCGCTCAAGCGAAGCAACCATTGCTCCACATTGACACCTTCCAATTGATGCCAGTTGCGCACAAACTGGGCGTACAAAACGGTAAGACCCAGCCTGAAACGGTCGATCCAGCCGAGCGGTGGAAAACGCAGAAATTCGACCACGCTGTTCATAGAATGGATTTTGTTTTGATAGTAAAACCCCATTTTTGTTTCGCGGAAGTTCAACCGCTCTACGAGGTTTAACTCAGTACAAAGTTCGCGCAGATGCCCGTCGCTGGACAGGATGGCGTGATAAAAACGGTCTACGGCCGTGCCATCCTCCAAAATAAGCGGACCGGCTAGGCCACCCGGCGTGGGCGACGCTTCAAAAATCTCGGTCTCGATACCTTGTTGGGCAAGGAAGTAACCCAGGCTGAGGCCCATAATTCCCCCGCCGATAATCCCGACGTTCATGAAGTGACTCCTACGGGTAAGGCTTCATGGTTTTGTAGCCAACTTTCTACGGCCTGCCGGGGCCGCCCGAAAGCAATATCTGTGCTGCTAAGGATTTGGGCTATTTGCTGCCCGGCTGTGCCGTCGCCAAAAATAGGAGGGCGTTCTATTGGGGGGGCAAAGTTAAACCAGGCTGTGAGAACCTGTTCCGGCTCGGTGCCGACCAATCGGTTCCAACCGGCGGTGACGGTCTCCACCCATTCGGTTTCATTGCGCAAGGTCAGGCAGGGAATGCCCAGGAAATATGCCTCGCGCTGCACGCCGCCGGAATCGGTGGCAATGAGACGAGCATTGTCTTCCAGCATCATCATATCAAAGTAACCGACCGGTTCGATCAACCTGACATGAGGGCCAAATTGAACATCGAGTTGTGCCAGGGCTTTTTGGGTGCGGGGATGGGCCGGAAAAACGATGGTTTCGGCAACCCTGTTGAGTCCCTCGACAATCTGCCGGAGACGCACCGGATTGTCGGTGTTGGCGGCGCGGTGGACGGTGACCAGGGCGTACGAATCCGGCTGCAATTCCAGCCGGGCCAGGATGTTGGATTTTTTCCGGGCTATGGGTCGATGTTGGAACATCGCATCCAGCATCACATCGCCAACCCAGTATACGGCGTTGATGATGCCTTCGGCGGCCAGACGCTGCACGGCGGTCCGGCTGGCGCAGAAAAATAAGTCGGCCACACAGTCGGCTACCAGCCGGTTAATCTCTTCCGGCATTCGCCGGTCGAAGCTGCGCTCCCCGGCTTCGATATGGGCGGTGGGAATATGAAGTTTACCGGCCAGCAGCGCCCCGGCCAGGGTGGAGTTGGTGTCGCCCCGCACAATGACGAGGTCGGGCTGTTCCTTAAGCAGTACCTCTTCCAGGCGTGTCAGGATTTCGGCGGTTTGTTGGGCGTGCGAACCGGAACCGACTTCCAGATTGTAAGTGGGGGCAGGCACTCCCAACTCGTCAAAAAAAGTCTGCGACATCAGGTAGTCGTAGTGCTGGCCAGTGTGTACCAGAATTTCCTGGTGATTTCCCGACGCGAGTAAAGCCCGGCTGACCGGCGTGGCTTGAATAAATTCGGGACGAGCGCCCACAATAGAGACGATTTTCATGGTTGATATATCTCGATAATGGTGAATTTCAACTGCGGGAGATCAGGAACACACCCAGGCAGATAATCAAGGTACCCAACAGGCGGAGGGGGGTAATGTTCTCACTGAAAACCAGCCAGGAAGCGACCAGCATAACGATGTAACTGAGGCTGGCGAAGGGGTAAGCATAGCTCAAATCAACCCGTGACAGGGCGGCCAGCCAGAAGACGGTGCCGGTCACATAAATGGCCAGACCAATGACCACATAGGGATTGGTGCCCATCCGCCATAGAACGTTGAATAATTGGTCTACTGACAAGGTCACGGCACCCATACTGCTCATGCCCTTCTTTAATAAGATTTGGCCGGCGGCTCCGGCGAAAACGCTGATCAAGATGTAGCCAATGGCGAGAGTCATTTGTGATTTTCTCCTGTTGATGGATTTGATGACATCGGTTAAAACGCCCATCGTCAACCTCCTATGGTTCTGGGGAGTTGTAAGGGTGAGGTTAAATGTAAGCGGCGTAAGAGAATATGTCCCTGAAATTTCAGATGAGCCCAAATGGTCCGGGCGATTTTGGCCTTGGAAATACCGTGGACTCTGGAATGCAGTATGGTTGGATACTCTGCAGCGCGATAGCCCAAGAGAATGCCATTAACCAGCAGTTCGGTTCCTGCCAGAAAACCGTCTGACTCAAAGGGGACGTTCTGGATAACCCGGCGGCGGTACACGCGGAACAGGGCGGTGTAAGTGTGAATCCGCCAATCGACCAGGAGGCGGTAAATGATGGAAGAACCACGGCTGAGGAGGAGGCGATAGGCGGGCACGCCGGCCACTTCTCCGGCGGGATGGTAAGGTGAGGCGGTCACCATATCGATCTCAGGGGTGAGCCGGGCTAGCAGGGCCGGGATTTCGGCGAACTGGTAGGTGCCGTCACTATCGGTGGTAACAACAATCTCGCCGGAGGCCGTGGCAAAACCGGTGCGAATGGCCGCGCCCAGGCCGCGATTGACCGGGTGACGCTCGAATTTCAATAACACATCTGGCACGCCGCCCTCGTCAAAAGTTTGGTTCAAGGCCGACCAGGTATCGTCGGTGCTGCCGTCGTCTACAAAAACTACTTCCACCGATTGGGCCTGGGCTAACTCTGCCACCACGGGAAAAAATTCTGTTTGTAGTTTGGGGATATTATCGGCTTCATTATAGCAGGGGATGATGATTGAGAGGTCCATATATAGTCTTTCTTTATGAATTAACTAACCTGATTGTTAATACTGCATAGTATTGGAGGCAGATTGAACCAAATATCTGTTCGATCGCGTGGTTAAGCAAAATCCCCAATAGGGCAATCGTTTTAATCTGATCCGCCCAGGGCAAACGGATGGCGAAACATCGTTCAGGCATACTTCACCTCGATTTGATGCCGCCCGGCCGCAATAGAAATCCAACCATATTTTACCCCACTCACCTTGCGCTCGTTGTGCTCAACCACCTGCCCGTCCACCTCCACTTGTTTCAGAGTGGTCTGTCCTTGCTGCCAGGGCAGCAACAGCCCCAATCCTACATCAGCCGCAGGTTCGGTCTCAAAATTAAAACTCAAACGGCCTGACTGCCAGTTAAATGTGCTCAGATTGGCCTCGTGTCTCACTTCGGTAAAACGCAGCCACTCCTGGGCTGACCAGATAGGTATGCCCTGCCTGCTGGCAAAATCGAGCGTGCCGTTGAGCCAGGCGGTTTCCTCGGCGGCCCACGGCTCGCCCTCGTCAAATGGGTCGGTGTGAAAAATGGCCGTAATGGCGCTGTAGCCGCCGCTTACGCTGCGCCGCAGCAAGTCCTCCGACACCGCCACGGCCTCGGCTGCACTGAAGTTGGCCTGGCTGCCCCAGTGCAACTTTAGCAGGTGATCGTCGGCCAGTTGGGTGAGTTGTTGATAAATATTCAAAATCCGGCCTTGCTCATCCACAAATTTCATAGGTAAGCCGCTACCGGTAAAATGACCAAATACCCATTCGCCAGCCTCGGTGCGTAACGAGGGGCCAACGTGGTAATAATCCAAATTCATGCGCAACCCGTAAACCGCCTGCAATCGGGCCGTTTCCACCCAACCTGTCCAGACTATGGCATGGGTGCGGGTGGTCGGCGGCACCGGGCCGTAGCCCAGGCCGGTAAAAGCTTCCCAATAGGCTTGCCAACTGACCTCTAACCCGGCGGTCGATATTTCGGGATGTAGGCCGAACTCATGGCCGCGCGCCCGCCAGTTGGCAATTTGCGCCGGAGACGGCAGGTAAGCCGGGTCGGTTGGTGACAAAACAGTCGCCAGCCAGCGTCCTTTTTGGGCCAGACGTCGCAGATAGCTATATTGCGGTGGTAGATAATAAACCGACATACACCCGCCATGTGCCTCAACCAAGCCCAAAATGCGCTCTACAGCCAGGGCCGAATTTTGGTGTGCGTCGCTGGTGGCCACAAACATGCCCAGCGCGTTGTCCGGAAAATACCACAGCCGGGGCAGGGGATACTGGCTCAAATCGGTTAGCAAATTAACCAATAAACGCTGCTGCTCGTCGGCCTGCGGAATGGCCAGACGGTCAAGATCAACCCAACCTTTAAACATGTCGGTGGGCCGAATCAACCAAAAGCCATCGCGCTCCTGGTTAGCCCAGGCTGGGTTGCCCTGGCGGGTGTAAGCCACGCTGCGGGCCAGGTCAAAAGCCCAGGCGGCCGCCCGGCCTTGCCCGTAACGATGCAGCGTAACGGCGGGAAAATCGGTGTGAGTGGTTTGGCTACTTAACCAGGCTACTACCTGCGCTCCAGCCGGGCGGTAATGTTGCGCCGATCCGTGAAATTGTAGCGTTTCGCGGGCAATCCCTCCCCCTATAGGCAAATCCGTCACCTGGATGTAACTATCGTTCGTTTCACCTGTTACCGGTTCAAGACCGCACACCCCGTCCAACCGACCAGTGGGCCGCATAGCCACCAGGTCACCGCCGTTAACCACATAGTTTTCTATCATATCGGCCTGAGAGGTGGTTAACGGCCCGGCGGTCAGTAAGACCAGCTTAAATTTACTTAAGGTCGAGCCGTTTACGGCCGACAGGTCGGCCATCTCAAAACAATTCAGCCCCTCGGCACGTAGAATTTCGGCCATGTATGGTCCAAAGGGGTGGTCGGGATGATTGTTAACGAGTAAAAGTAAGGGCGCCGCAGATTGCTCAGACAGGGACTTGGCGGCCTGCGTAACATAAGGCGAGAAATCGGGGGGATAATCACCCGCCGCCATTTGCCACGCCCCATAACCCGCTGGCAATGCCAGCAAAGTTGTTGCGCCCAATAGTTTTAAGAATTGGCGACGATGGATAGCAGGCAGATTTTGTTGAGACATTGACTGAATACCAACTTTAACCCGAATAAACCAAATTCACCCCACCCAGCGGCCACTGGTCCACCAGGCGGTAAAAAACAACAACAGACTGGCCGACACAACCGGAACAATCCAACGCATAACTCTATGGTTGATTAAATCGCCTAAAATGAGGTAGAGCGGAAAGAGTGCTGCCACCCAGCGGGTCATGCCCCACAAAGGCACCAATTCCACACCCTGTTGGGCCAGCAAAAAAAGCAGCGACACCTCCAAATAAAGCGACAGGCTCCAGTTAAACCGCCCCTTAAACGACCAGTAAACCGCTACCCCGGTTAAGCTCAGGGCCAGGCCGGTAAAAGACAGGTCAACCCAGTTGATGGCGTACAGAAACCAGTCATTGGTTAACCCATTGCCAAAAAGGGCAATGGAAATACTTTTCCACAGGGTTATCCAGGGGTATTCCCAGCACCGCAGCCAGGCCGCCTGAGCCCTGGGAATTGCCAAAAATGAACCGGTGAGGAAATAAAGGTAGAACACGTATAATACCACTGTAGATACCGATAACACCAATCCCACCCCCAAGGCCAACCAGGCCGTCAATTTAAATTGACGGCGTTTGACAAACTCGGCCAACAGCACTATATCGAGCAGCCAGCCCACTGGCCGCGCCGCCGAGGCGACTGCCAGCGCCAGCCCGGCCTGGGGATATAATGGTCGCAGCCGCAAAACCAAATACACGGCCAAAATAGAAAAGGCCAGCGATAACGACTCGGCGTAAATGGCGATAAAAAAGAATGATGAGGGGAAAAGTAATAATGTCACCACTACGTGCATGGCAAAAGCGTGGTTGTTCTGAAGCAAACGGGCCAGTTTATACAAGCCTAGAATAGCCGCCAGATAACTTAACTGCGAAATGAACAAACCCATCAACGCTGGGCTAAAACCGGTTACATAAGATAGACCGGCCATCAACGCGGGATAAAGGGGGAAAAAACCCATATTATAAGGGGCATAACCTTGTTGAGCAATACTCACATAATAATAACTATCCCAACGCGCCCACAGGCCAGGTAAGGTGTCAGGGGAAAGGTTGATATAAGGGTTATACCCTTCACGCAAATCAAGCCAGTGCACCGATGTTAACCCTACTACAGTTAACACCGCTATCATCATCAACCACAATCCCATGCATTGACCCCACCAGGGGATTTTATATAACCATGCCCTCCAGAGAAGGTGGTATTGTGCTGCTTTATTAACCCAAACGGTCATTAGTCAACCTATTTGTGTATTTAACCCGGGCAATCGCCCAGACTGTGGCATCAGGAGATTTTACCTGATAGTTTACCCCTTTATATTTAGAGAACACTCAGAGACTAATTAGAAATTAGTTAGAAATAACTCCCCTCAGAATGTTTTCTGGTTCTCACTTCTTTTTACTTATGATAGGTTGTGCTAAAATTACACAATATTCAACGATGGATAAGAGAGGCCATGAAACAATATCTTGATTTAATGCGTTACGTGCTGGCCAACGGCGTTAAAAGAGATGACCGTACCGGTATCGGCACGATCAGCGTGTTTGGTTACCAGATGCGCTTTGACCTATCCTCCAACTTTCCCCTGGTTACCACCAAACGAACCCATTTCAAATCCATTGTGTACGAGTTACTCTGGTTTCTGCAAGGATCCACCAATATCAAATATCTCAACGACCACGGCGTAAAAATTTGGAACGACTGGGCCGATGAGCAGGGCGAATTAGGTCCCATCTACGGCTACCAGTGGCGTAGTTGGCCCGCACCCGATGGCCGCCATATTGATCAGATTACGGGAGTAGTTGAGCAGATAAAAACCAATCCTCACTCCCGGCGTCACCTGGTGTCGGCCTGGAACGTGGCCGAACTTGATAAAATGGCTCTGGCCCCGTGTCATTGTTTCTTCCAGTTTTACGTGGCCGGTGGAAAACTATCGTGCCAGCTTTACCAACGCAGCGCCGATATTTTCCTGGGCGTTCCCTTTAACATTGCCTCTTACTCTCTGCTTACGTTGATGATGGCTCAGGTATGCCATCTACAGCCGGGTGAATTTGTTCACACCTTTGGCGATACGCACCTTTACCTCAATCATCTGGAACAGGCCGAGTTACAACTCTCGCGCAGCCCGTACCCGCTGCCGCAAGTTAGGCTCAACCCGGAGATTAAGTCTATCTTTGATTTTGCTTACCAGGACTTCACGCTGGAAAACTATCAGCATCATCCTCCCATTAAGGCCGACATTGCCGTATGACTATCTCCTTAATCTGCGCCACCTCTCAAAAAGGCTCACGATGCGCCGTTATAGTTTTAGGTTACGTTACTGCAACCTGCCGGTAAGGAGATCAAAATGGAAATCTTTGTCTGCAATTTATCAAGTGAAGTTACCGAAGAAGATTTGCGGCGGGCATTCGAAGCCTTCGGAAAGGTATCTTCCGCCAGAATCAAGAGGATGGGAGATGAAGGCTTCGGCTTCGTCAATATGCGCGCCCGGCTCGAAGCCCAGGCCGCGATTGCGGGCCTCAATGGCCAGGAGTTAAAGGGCCAAACCCTGACCGTCCACATGGCGCCGCCTCGCCCTGACTGAAAGCTGAGAAGGATTAGGGTGGAAAAACGATGTCACTCAGAGATTACCTAAAAAAACTCGAAGACCAGGGGGAACTGGTAAAAGTTACCACGCCCATCTCCAAAACCTACCAAATCGCGGGCGTGCTCAAGCAACTGGAACCCCGCTCTGTGCTGTTTGAAACGGTCAAAGAGTCAGAATTTCGAGTCATCGGCAATCTGTTTTGTACCAAAACCGCCTTTGCCGACTATTTTGGCATTACCGTGTCAGATATTATCCCCACCCTGACCCGCGCCATTGACCACCGCTCTCCTGGCCAAGTGGTCGATCCTGCCCCTTGCCAGGAAGTCATCATCACCGACCCCGATCTGGACACCTTGCCCATTCTCAGACATTGCCAAAACGATGGTGGCAATTACATCAGTTCCGGCGTAGTGATTGCCAAACATCCTGACTATGGCCAAAATGCCGACTTCCACCGCTGTATGCAATTTTCCAAAACCGAAATGGCCGTGCGGGTGGTGAAGGGTCGCCATTTTGACCGCTATCTCAACGATCTCAGGGCGTTGGACGTGGCCGTATGCGTTGGTAATTCGCCCAATGTATTGGCCGCCGCCGCCACATCGGTTGACCTTGGTATTGATGAACTGGACATTGCCAATGCGCTGGAACCGCTGCCACTGGCCAGGGCTAAAACTGTCGATTTGCTCATCCCCGCCGAAACCGAATTTGTGCTGGAAGGCACGGTTTACCTGAATCGCCGTCACGCCGAGGGGCCGTTTGTCGATCTGACCGAGACGCAAGACATTGTCCGGCAGGAGCCGATGTTTGAAGTTAAGGCCGTCACCCATCGCCGCGACGCATTATGGCATGCGCTGCTGCCCGGCGTGCTGGAACACAAATTGTTAATGGGCATGCCCCGCGAGCCGACCATCTTTAAGAAGGTCAACGAGGTGGTCAAGTGTTTGGACGTTAACGTCAATCCCGGCGGTTGCTCCTGGCTGCACGCTATTGTGCAGATTGACAAGCAGACCGGGGATGATGGTGTCAAGGCCATTCATGCGGCGTTTGCCGGGCATCACTCGTGCAAGCATGTGTTTGTGGTAGACAAAGATATTGATATTTATAATCCGCTAGAAGTGGAATGGGCCATGGCCACCCGATTTCAGGGCGACCGGGATATGGTGGTGCTTGGCCGTGAGCGCGGCTCCAGCCTGGACCCCAGCGCCGAGCCAGGCACGAACCTCACCACCAAAATCGGCTTTGACCTGACCAAGCCACTCGACTCGACCGGGTACGATAAAGCATCGTTTCCAGAAGTTGATTTAAGCAAGTTGATGATATGATGCAACTTACTGCGGAGGAGCAGGCCATGCTCCATGGCCAACACGGCCAAGCCACCCAAAAGGCGATGGAAATCCTCACCGCGTTGGGTACTATTTACGGGGCCGAGCGGATGCTGCCGGTAATCTCGGTGCAGATTGCCGGGGTCAGTTATGCCAATCTGGGCGAGGCGGGGTTGGAATTTCTGGCCGAGATGGCCGACGGCGGCGGCAAAGCCCGCGTGTTGACCACCCTGAACCCCGCCGGAATGGATGTGGAAAACTGGCAGGCGTTGGGTGTTAGCCAGGAATTTGCCGTGAATCAGCAGCGAGTGCTTAATGCCTTTGCCCGGATGAACGTGATTACCACCTGCTCCTGCACGCCCTATCTGGTTGGCAACACGCCCCATTTTGGCGAGCACATTGCCTGGGCCGAGAGCAGCGCGGTGTGTTACGCCAATTCGGTGCTGGGCGCGCGAACCAATCGGGAAGGCGGCCCCAGCGCCCTGGCGGCGGCCCTTACCGGCCGTACGCCTGCCTACGGCTACCATCTGGACGAAAACCGCCAGCCGACGGTAACGGTGGTGGTTGAAGGTTGCCCGGTAGAAACCAACGATTTTGGCGCGTTAGGTAAGGCCATCGGCGAAAAGTTGACGAAAGAAGGTAAAAAACGGGTGCCCTATCTCACCGGCATCGAACAGGCCAGTTTGGAACAACTCAAGTCTTTTTGCGCCAGTATTGCCACCTATGGCGGCGCAGCCCTGTTTCACATGGCCGGAATTACCCCGGAAGCGTCACGGATGATCCCGCCGGATGAGACTATCGTTATCACCCAGGCTGACCTGGATGTGGCCACTCAAGCGATGACCGACGCCACGTCTGACGAGGTGGATTTCGTCAGCCTCGGTTGCCCGCATCTGTCCATCAAAGAAATTGCCCGGCTTGCGGAATTGTTGGCGGGCAAAAAGGTTACCAAAGAATTCTGGATTACCACCGCCCGTCCGGTCAAACAGATGGCCGACATGATGGGTTACACCCAAATTATCGAGGCCAGTGGGGCCAAGTTTGCCGCCGATACCTGCTGTGTGGTTGCTCCCATCCAGGGCCGTTTCAAAGCCCTGGCTACCGATAGTGCCAAGGCGTGCTATTACGCCTACGCCAAAAATAAATTCAAAACCGTGATTAAATCTTTTGATGAGGTGGTGGCCGAGGCGTTAAAATGAAACTTCAGGGACGCAAAATTTACCAGGGCCGAGCCGAGGGTGAGGCGCTGGTCACGTCGATGGGCATTTCCTTTTTTGGCGGGGTAGACCCCGAAACCGGCATTGTGGTGGAAAAGGGTCACCAATTGGAGGGCCAATCCATCAGCGGCAAAATTCTGGTGTTTCCCACCGGCAAAGGTTCAACGGTAGGGTCTTACACCCTGTACCGGCTCAAACGAAATGGACTGGCCCCGCTGGCCATTGTTAATGCCGAATGTGAGACTATTACCGCTGTGGGGTGTATCATTTCTGAAATTCCATGCGTGGATAAAATTCCCGTTGAGCAGGTTAAAACCGGCGCGTTCATTACCATCGATGGCGAATCTGGAGCCGTGGAGGTGTTTGACTCATAAAATAATCACGGCGCTCAGAAATTTTTTAACAATTTGTTCCAGACACGTCGTCTTTTTTTGCTAAAACAGATGTCAGTGAGGGTGGGTTTACTTAAAATTTGATGACATGCCCTCACAAATAAATATTCCCCAAGTAACGAGGAGAAAAAAGTGAAGACAAAAGCATTATGGTTTGTGGTAGTGATTGCCCTTTTGATCAGTGGTTGTGGCAGCGGGTCAACGCCTCAAGTGGCAGAGCAACCGGTTCAAAAACAAGCAACGGAAACACCTGTGCGCAAAGCAGCACCTACCAATACGCCGACCCCCACGCCGGAACCAACGGCCACCCCTGAATCTACGTGGCTGGAGTTTACTTCGGAAGAGGGAAGTTTTGCCGTGTCTCTCCCTGTTGAGCCAGACGAACAGGTGAGGCCCGACCCTGATTTTGAAGATATTGAAATTTATGTATTTATGTCCCAAGCTGAGGATAAAGAAGCAGTCTTTGGTGTCAGTTACCGGGACTATCCTCAAAAATTTATCGAGGTGTTTGTTGAAGATAATATTGACACTTTCTTTGACAGTACCAGCGAGGAAGCCCTAAAGGTTATGGGCGGGGTCTTGGCCAATGAAGAAGATATATCCCTGGCCGGTTTCCCCGGACGACGGATTACCTACGAAATCCCAAAAACAACTTATCCCGGCGGCGGTCGAGGTGTGTCTCAGAGTTACCTGGTTGGCACGCGCCGTTACGAGGTTATGGCGCTGGGCCTAAAAGGAGACCTGACGGAAGAGGATGTTGAACAGTTTTTTAACTCATTCCGATTGCTTGAAGTCCCCGAACCATTTGCAACCGATTTGCCCGCTGACGCCCCTGATGCGGAGTGGGTGGAATTTTCTTCGGCTGAAGGCGGTTTTTCGGTACGTTTCCCCACTGAACCCAGTGAACAAACCCAAGGCACCCCAACGGTTATGGGAGAAATCGAAATGCAAATTTTTATGGCCCCCTTGGGCGAGGAAGCCATTTTTGGAGTGATGTATAACGATTTCCCGCTCGATATATCTTCGGTTACAGCCGAAAGAATTGAAGAAATCCTGGATAGCGGCCGCGACAGCGCCCTGGCCAATATGGGCGGAGAAATGGTTAACGAAGAAAGTGTTTCGTTGGATCAATACCCTGGCCGGCACATTACCTTTGAAATTTCCAAAGACAAATTTCCTGGCGGCGGAAAAGGCGTATTGCGGGCTTACCTGATTGAAAACCGCTTGTACCAACTGATAGCCTTGGGTTCGCATCAAGGGATTACCGATGAGGATATAGAATTTTTTATCAACTCATTTGAACTTACGGAAATACCGGATGCAGCTGGAGATGCCAGTACAGGAACAGACAACCTTGATTAAGAAGGGATGCTTAAACCCGGCCTGACGTTTTATGAGGTTTAATTGGTTGAACCGGGAGAAGATGCCGGGATGAAATATCACCTGTTTTTCTGGGTAGAGGCGGAAAGCCGGTGGTGTATTGCTTGGCCCGGCCTGGCGCGCTTTCTCAAATTAACTTTGCCATGATTGAAGTGCCATGTGACATTCTGTTGGTGTCGCATGGCACTTTTACTTTAATACCCAATCCGCCAGCCGGCGTTGTATCCGGCGCAATAAACTTGCTTCAATTTCATCATGCCAGGAGAGATCGTAACTGTTTTGAGCCACCAATTGGCCGTTTTGATGCAGGGTCAGGCTTAAACTTTCAAGCGGGCCGGTCAACCTGGGGTTGATGGCGTTAATTTTCTGGACACTGTTGGCCGGCAGGTCGACGGTTTGCCGGTGGATTGGCTTCCCATTGAGTTTAACCTGTAGTTCGCAGCCCGTCCAGCTCTCCCGGCTGTCGTTGATGCCCCAAATTTCCATCCGCAGAACTTCTCCGCTGAACCAGCGATGACCTACCGGAAATTTTAAGCTGACCAATACCGGCTGGTACCACTGCTTTAATTGCCGGTAGGCCAGTTTGGATCGGCCAAAATAGTCCACAATGGCCCAACTGATGGCCGGCCACGGCTCGTTGAATTGCCACACGCACAGGCCACCGGCCTCACCCTTGCGTCGGCGCATGTGTTCAATGGCGGTTTGTAGGGCCACCGCCTGGGCGCGTTGGGATGTCGTGATAAAATCGGCCAGAACTTTTTTGGCTCTGACGGATTTGGACATTGGCGTCTTTGCATTTTGGCGTTTCAACTGCGGCCCGGCAGGCTCCCCAAAAGCTGAAGTGTAGCAAGTCAGTTTGGGCACATCGGCGTGGTGAGTTTCCCAGCCGTTGGCGGGATTGGGGAGAACGGCGGCGAGCGTGTCGAGGTCGGGTAACGCCTGCAATCCAAACTCGCTGAGAAACGCCGCTGTTTCGTTTTGGTAGGCCCGAATCGGGGCGTGACCGTGCCAAACGTCCCAGTTGTGGCGATCACCGCCGTGGTCAAAACCGGGTGAGACCGGAATAAAGGGACGGCCGGGGTCTTCTCGACGCACCACCCCGGCCAGCGTGGTCAATAACGGCTGGTTGCGCCAGCGACTGAACTCGTTGCCGCCGCACCAAACCGCTACACAGGGATGGTGGCGAAGCTGGCGGATGATGGCCCTACATTCCGCCTCAACCAGGGCCAGGTAAGCTCGATGGCGTGGATAACTGCCCAAAAACAAACAGGCAAAGGGAGACTCCTGCCAGACCAGCAGCCCCATTTCGTCGCACAAATCGTAAAAGGCCCGTTTCTCTCGCAGACCACCGCCCCACACCCGCAGGAGATTGGCCCCACTCTCCCGCGCCAGGGCGAGCAGGTTGCTGTACCGTTCCCGGCGTAGGGGGCCGGGAAAACAATCTGCCGGAACCCAGTTCAACCCGCGAATGAACTCGGGCTGGCCGTTGACCTTGAATTGCCACCGCTTTACTTCAACGTGACGAATGCCGGTGCGGATGGTTGTCTCATCCAGGGGTTGGCCCTCTGGTTCATTAACGGCAATGTGCAAGTTGTACAAACGCGGCTGGCCTCTATCCCAGGGCTGCCAGAGGCTGACCCACGGTAGCTGAAATTCCAATGGGTGTTTGCTTTGCCCGGCAGTCAAAACAAGCGAAAAACAAACAGGATCGAAAGATGTCCCCTCAAAATTGGCCGGGCTGGCCTGAACAGTTACCTCAACCGGACGCGGCTGGTCGGCGTCGAGGGTCAGGCTGATGGAAATTTTGGCCGGGGCGTGGGTGGCTCCGGGTGGGAGATTGGCTGGATCGAGCGGGTGTCCCGTGGCACTGGCCTCGGCGATAAATGCCGGCCCGCTTCTATGTAGGCGATTTTGTCAAGTCGGGTGGTAAGAGACAATAGGGTATTAACCGGCTCCCATGACGGGGTCGCTGTT